>CAMLNT010000078.1 GCA_946481425.1 uncultured Brevundimonas sp. | reverse complement strand
TCACGCTGAAGAAGGACCGGTTCATCCCCTTGCACATGATGTAGCTGAGGATGGCGCCCGACGAGCCGACCAGGGCCCCGGTGATGATCAGGGCGATGTTCTCGAGCGTGAAGCCCAGCGCCGCCGCCGCCCAGCCGGAATAGGAGTTCAGCATCGACACCACGACGGGCATATCCGCCCCTCCGATCGGAATGATCAGCGTCACGCCCAGCACCAGGGCGATGATGAACACCCCCCAGAAGGCCCAGGTCTGGGTCCCGCCCGAGCCGATCATCACCCCGATCAGCAGAACCAGACCCAGCGCCAGCCCGATGTTGATCAGATGCCGCATCGGCAAAAGGATCGGCGCGCCCGACATGTTGCCGTTCAGCTTGGCGAAGGCGATCACCGAGCCGGTGAAGGTGATGGCTCCGATGGCGACCCCGAGGCTCAGCTCGATGATCGACAGGGTCTTGATGCCGCCGTCGGCCGTCGAGATTGCGAAGGCCTCCGGCGCATAGACGGCCCCCACCGCCACCAGACAGGCGGCCATGCCGACCAGCGAGTGGAAGGCCGCCACCAGCTGCGGCATCTGGGTCATGGCCACCTTGTTGGCGATCACCGCCCCGATGATCCCGCCGACCGCGACCCCGCCCGCGATCAGGCCGAGCGTGGTCAGGTCCAGCAGGCCGCCGCTCCAGAGCGTCAGCAGCGTCGTGGCGATGGCGAGCGCCATGCCGACCATGCCGTAGAGATTGCCCTTGCGGCTCGTCTCGGGGCTCGACAGGCCGCGCAGGGCCAGGATGAACAGGACGCCCGAGACCAGATAGGCCATGGCGGCGATGGAGGCGTTCATTCAGGCTTCCCCTCGGCGTGGCGTTGCGTCCTGCCCAGCCGCCACAGGCTGAGCGGAATGTAGATCAGGCCCAGACCGGCCAGCAGCCAGTCGATGACCTCGCGTTCCGGCTGGATGGCCACCCGCGCGATCACCCCGCCGAAGGCCAGCACCACGCCGCAATCCTGCATGCGCTGGCGGCGGATCGGATTGGCCCGCTGGAAGAAGCTGGCCGCGATCAGCCCCAGGCCCAGCCCTGAGACGATCCAGGTGATCAGAAAGACGGTCGAAAGGCTCATGCCTTGGGCCGGTCCTTCTTCTTGTACATGGCCAGCATCCGCTGGGTGACGAGGAAGCCGCCGAAGATATTGACCCCCGCCAGGGCCGCCGCGATCGCGCCCGCCCCCTTGGACATCCAGGCCGCCCCACCCTCGGCCGCGCCCACGCTGGCCGCCGCCGCGATCAGGGCGCCGACGATGATCACCGAGGAGATCGCATTGGTCACCGCCATCAGCGGGGTGTGCAGCGCCGGCGTCACCGACCAGACCACATAATATCCGACGAAGATCGCCAGCACGAAGATCGCGAGGCGAAAGACGGTGGGGTCGACGTGTTCCATCAGACCTTTCCTCTGTTGTTCGGAGCGGCGGGATCGTTAGGAGGTTCGAGTCCGAGACGGCGGGCCAGATCGACCGCCGACAGGAAGGCCAGGCCCAGGGCGGCGACGATCACGCCGTCATCCTGTCCCGTCCAGTAGGTCGCGGCGACGCCGATCAGGCCCGCGGTAATCGCGATCAGGTGCAGAGGGTGTCGAAAGGCGGCGGTCAACGTCCCCCCTCCAAGTGACGCTCGTGGATGTCAGCGATCAGGAGGCAAGAGCCCCCGACCGCAAAGGCCACAAATACCATCAGAATGAATGGGAGAGCTCCGCCAACAATAATGGAAATGGCCTCTTCCAAGTCGACGATCGCGTCATGTTCGAACGCCCACCCGAACGACTGCCAGATCGGAAAAAGGCTGATCAACGGAACACCGACAATGATCCCCCAACCGCCGATGCGAACCAGTCGCCGCAGCCTCACCCCTTCACCCCCTCGTGCACCACGGCCCCGCCGTGGGTGACGACCGAAGCCTTCAGAATCTCGTCCTCCAGATCGACGGCCAAGGCCCCGTCCTTGATCAGCAGCCCGGAGAAGGCCTGCAGGTTGCGCGCATAGAGGTTGGACGCATCCGAGGCGATCCGGCCCGGCAGGTTCGACCAGCCGACGATCTGGACACCATTGGCCGTGGTGACGATCTCTCCGGCCTTGGAGCCCTCGACATTGCCGCCCGCCTCGACCGCCAGATCCACGATCACCGAGCCCGGCTTCATGGTGGCGACATGAGCCCTGGTGATCAGCACCGGCGCGGCCCGGCCCGGGATCAAGGCAGTGGTGATGACGATGTCCTGTTTGACGATGTGGCTGGCGGTCAGCTCAGCCTGTTTGGCCTGATACTCGGCCGACATCGGTTTGGCGTAGCCGCCCGAGGTCTCCGCCGCCTTGAACTCCTCGTCCTCGACCGCGATGAACTTGGCGCCCAGGCTCTCGACCTGTTCCTTGGAGGCGGGGCGCACATCCGTCGCCGTGACCACCGCGCCCAGACGCCTGGCCGTCGCGATGGCCTGAAGCCCCGCCACGCCCGCGCCCATGACGAAGACCTTGGCGGCGGCCACTGTTCCTGCCGCCGTCATCATCATCGGAAAGGCCCGGCCATAGGCATGGGCGGCCTCGATCACCGCCCGATAGCCGGCCAGGTTGGCCTGGGACGACAGCACGTCCATCACCTGGGCCCGGGTGATGCGGGGCACGAACTCCATGGCGAAGCTGGTGACCTTCGCCTTCGCCAGCGCCTTGACCGTATCGCCCTCGCGGTAGGCGTCCAGCATGGCCGCAACGAGGGCGCCGGGCTTCAGCGCAGAGATCTCCGCCGCCGTCGGTCCGCGCACCTTGAACAGGACGTCGGCGCCGTCGAGCGCCGCATGAACGTCCTTGACCACCTCGGCCCCGGCATCCCGATAGGTTTCGTCAGGAATCGAGGAGCCGGCGCCCGCGCCCGCCTCGATCCTCACCACGGCCCCCGCCGCGATCAGCTTTCTGACGGTGTCGGGGGTGATCGCCACCCGCGGATCCTCCGCGCGGCGCTCGCGTGTACAGGCGATCACAACGGCCAAGGCGTCCCTCCTCAAAGGCCAGCAAGCGACGTTAGGCGTGTTCGCGCGGATGCGTAAAGGGCCCGGCCCCGCGGCCGACGTTCACCAAGCTGAACCGTAAATAACCGGCTCTCTCAAAACGCGTTCAGCGGGCTGGCCGGAAGTTGGGCGCGTCGCCAAGCCGGCGGCCTCAAATCTCTGGAACGATCTCCGATGAAAACCCTCCTGGCTTCCACCGCCGCCGTCGCGATGATCGCGGCCGCCGGCGCCTCCCACGCTCAATCGGGCGTGGCCCTCGGCAACCCCGCCTACGGCGGCACCGGCTGTCCCGCCGGTTCGGTCTCTGCGGCCCTCAGCCCCGACAACACCTCGCTCAGCCTGCTGTTCGACAGCTACGTCGTCGAAGCCGGCCAGTCCGTCGGCCGCAGCTTCGACCGCAAGAGCTGCAACATCGCCATCCCCGTGCATGTCCCCAACGGCTACAGCGTCTCGGTCCTCGAGATCGACTACCGCGGCTACAACAGCCTGCCGCGCTCGGCCCAGTCGCAGTTCAACGTCGAATACTTCTTCGCCGGCCGCCGGGGTCCGCAGTTCACCCGCACCTTCAACGGCGCGCTGGACCAGGACTTCCTGCTGAACAACACCCTGGTCGCCTCGGCGGTGACCTGGTCGGCCTGCGGTGAGGACGTGATCCTGCGCACCAACTCGTCGATGCGGGTCCAGACCCGTGGCGGCGCCGATGCGATGGCAACCGTCGACTCCCAGGACGTCAATGCCGCCCTGGTCTACCACCTGGCCTGGCGCCGGTGCTGATCGACTGATGTCCAACCGGGTCGGCGCGGTCGACCGTTCTCCTGAAGGAACTCTCTCCATGAAACGGTCGATCGCGCTTGCCGGTGTGATGGTCCTGGCGGCGGCCTCAAGCGCCGCCGCTCAGATCCGTCCCACCCCGCAGCTGCCCCATCAGAACGGGGCCGTGGTTCAGCAGTCCTGCATGCCGGGCTCCTATTCTGTGATCCAGTCGCCCGACGGCCGGCAGGTCACCGTCCTTTTCGACGGTCTGCAGGCCACCGCGACGCGCGGCCGCGCCCGCATCGTGCGCAACTCCTGCCGCATCTCCATACCGTTGACCCTGCCCGCCGGGCATTCCGCGACCCTGACCAGCGTCGACTATCGCGGCTTCGCTCAGGTCGGGTCTCGCCAGGCCGCCGAGATCGCGGTCGATTACGACTTCGGCCGCCATGTGCGTGTCCCACGCTTCCAGCGGATCATCACCGGTCCGCAGGAAACCGACTTTTCCTATACGGACCGCCTTGCGACCCGGCCCCAGGTCGCCGGCTGCGGACGCGCCGCGGCGACCGCGCCCGTCCTGACCATGACCGCTTCGGTCGCCGTCTCGACCGGCGCTCAGCTCCAGCAGGCGATGATCGCGCTGGACTCCGGCGACCATGCGACGGGCGGCGGTCTGACCTTCCGTTTCGACGTGCAGGCGTGTGGGCGCGGCGGACTGGCGACGGACGCTGATGTCCTGTCCGGCTGGTAGACCAATCATGCCTCCTGCAGCCCGTATCCTTCGCGGCGCGCTCGTCCTGTTGAGCGCCCTGGGCGCGACGCCGACCCTGGCCCAGGGCCGGCCCGCCCGCGCGGCGCAGCCGGTCCAGAACGCCTGCCCCGCCGACGCCTACTCAGTCGTCAGCGCGCCGGACGGTTCAAGCGTGACGGTCCTCTTTCATGACTTCTCGGCCCAGGTGCAGGGCGGCGAACAGTCCGCACGGACGCGATGCCGGATCGAGATTCCGCTGGCCGCTGCGGCCGGACGGTCTGTCGGCCTGACGAGCGTGGACTATCGCGGCTTCGCCATGCTGGCGCAGCGACAGTCGGCCGAGATCGACGTCGACTACGCGGTCGGGCGCGGCAACCGCGCGCCGCGCTTTCATCGCCGCATCCAGGGCGCCCATGAGGGCGACTTCGCCTTTACCGACCGCCTGCCGCCGGGCCAGCTCCGGCGCATCGGGTGTAACGGGACGCCGCCGGTGCTGGCGATCGACGCCAACCTGACGCTATCCAGCGCCGGGCAGGGCGGCGCGGCAATGGTCGCGCTGGATTCCGCCGACCAGACAAGCGGCGGCGCCTTGCGTTACCGGTTTGATGTCAGGCCCTGCTGAGGCCTTGCGGTGTCAGTGCGCGGGCTTCTTGCGAAGCAAGACGATGCCGACGGCCAGCAGCACGAAGGACGCGATGGCGGCGCCCATGAAGCTGCCGCGCGGATAGAGCCACATGGTGAAGAACAGCACGCCGACGGCGATCAGCAGCGATCCCCACTTGGTCATGGCCATCACCACGTCGAAGGTCGACGTCTGCTCCGAGATATCCATCTCGCCGCGCTGATAGTCCGTGTCGTGGGAAGCGGGGCCGGCCATCGGGCGGTCTCCAGTAGGGGTTCTAAATCGCGGCGGAATATAGCGGCGGATCGTCGGGGCTCAACCCCGGTCAGCCGTAGAAGGACCGGTACCAGTCCACGAAGCGCGGGATGCCATCCTCGAGCGGCACCTTAGGATCGTAGCCGGTCAGGGCCCGGAGCGCCGAGACGTCGGCGAAGGTGGCGGTCACATCGCCGGGCTGCATGGGCTTGAAGACCTTGATCGCCTCGCGGCCGAGCGCGGCCTCGAGCGTCGAGATCATGTCCATAAGGCCGACCGGCCGGCTGTCGCCGATGTTCAGCACGCGCGGCTCGTGGCCTGGCGGCGGGCGATCCAGCACGCCGACGATGCCGTCGACTATGTCGTCCACATAGGTGAAGTCTCGCGCCATCCGGCCTTCGCCGAACACCTCGATTGGCTGGCCGGCCAGTATCTTCTGGGTGAAGCTGAAATAGGCCATGTCCGGCCGGCCCCACGGCCCATAGACGGTGAAGAACCTCAAGCCCGACTGCGGCAGGCCGTAGAGCCGCGCATAGGAATGGCTCATCAGTTCGTTGGCCTTCTTCGTCGCCGCATAGAGCGACACCGGAGCCGACGTCGGATCGCTTTCCGAGAAGCCGCGGCCATCCAGGGGCCGGTCGCCATAGACCGAGCTCGACGAGGCATAGACCAGGTGTTCGATGGTGTTGTGGCGCGCCGCCTCCAGCACGCTCAGGTGACCCGCCAGGTTGGCCTGCTGATAGGCGAACGGGTTCTCGATCGAGTAGCGCACGCCCGCCTGGGCTGCGAGATGCACGATCCGCTTGGCGCCCGTCTCTCTCACAAGGGTCGCGAAGCCGTCGGCGTCGGAAATGTCCATCCGCACCATTCGAAACGCGGGGTTCTTCTCCAGCAGGGCCGAGCGCGCGGGCTTCAACGCCGGATCGTAGTAGGTGTTGAAATTGTCGACGCCGACGACCGTCTCGCCCCGGTCGAGAAGCCGCTGGGCGGTGTGCATGCCGACAAAGCCGGCAGCGCCTGTGACGATCACGGTCATGGCCGCTTCCTAGGATGCTCCGAAGCGGTCGTCACATGAAAAAGCGAACGGCTTGCGGGACGCAGCCCCGACCGCTAGCCAGAGGTCATGCCGACGCTTCTGATCTTTGGTCTGGGCTACCTCGGGGGCGCGTTGGCGCGACAGGCCGAGGCAAGGGGATGGACGGTTCTCGCCACATCCCGCGATCCATCGCGTGGCCTGATCGATCCGGCAGATTCAACAGCGCTCGGCGAGGCGGTCGCGGCGGCAGACGCCCTTCTGGTCACGGCCGCGCCGACGGCCCAGGGGTGCCCAGGCCATGCCCGGCTCGCACCGCTGCTCACGGCCGGCCGTCCGGGCTGGATCGGCTATGTGTCCTCGACCGGAGTCTATGGCGATCGCGGCGGGGGCTGGGTCTTCGAGGATTCCGCCCTGAACGCCGCCTCGATCTCTGGCGCGCGCCGCGTTGCGGCGGAAGCCGCCTGGCAGGGCGAGGGCGCCCACCTGTTCCGTCTGCCGGCGATCTACGGGCCTGGCCGCTCGAGCGTCGATCGGCTGCGTGACGGCACCGCGCGGCGCGTGAAGAAGCCGGGCCAGGTCTTCAACCGCATCCACGTCGATGACGCCGCGGCAGGCATTCTCGCCTCGATGGCGCGGCCGTCTCCGGGCCGGGCCTATAATCTGGTGGATGACGATCCGTCCTCGATGGAGGACGTGCTGCTGGCTGCCGCAGACCGCATGGGTCTGCCGCCGCCGCCCGAGACGTCGCTCGACGACCCCGGCGTGTCCGAGGCCATGCGGGGCTTCTATCTGGATTCCAAGCGGGTTTCGAACGCCCGGGCCAAGGCGGAACTCGGCTGGCGGCCCCGTTACGCGACCTGGCGTGAGGGCCTGGACGCCCTGTTGTCGCAGCCGTGAACTACCGCGCGGTTGAGCAGGGGCGCGGTCGGGGCTAAGCCTCCGCCATGCCCGATATCACCGACAAGCAGTACTTCACCGAAGACGAGGCGCTCGACTTCCACCGCCTGCCGCAGCCCGGCAAGATCGCGGTGCAGCCGACCAAGCCGATGGCGACCCAGCGCGACCTTTCGCTGGCCTATTCGCCGGGCGTCGCGGTGCCGGTGTTGGCTATCGCCAAGGATCCGGACCTCGCCTACGACTATACGTCCAAGGGCAACACGGTCGCGGTGATCTCGAACGGGACCGCCATCCTGGGCCTCGGCAACCTGGGGCCCATGGCGTCCAAGCCGGTGATGGAGGGCAAGAGCGTCCTCTTCAAGCGCTTCGCTGACGTCGACAGCTTTGACGTCGAGGTCCAGACCACGGATCCCGACGAGTTCATCACCGTCGTCAAGAACATCGGCGCGACCTGGGGCGGCATCAATCTGGAGGACATCAAGTCCCCCGAGTGTTTCGTCATCGAGAGCGAGCTTCAAGACCTGCTGGATGTGCCGGTCTTCCACGACGACCAGCACGGCACCGCCATCATCTCGACCGCAGGCCTGATCAACGCCTGCGAGATCGCCGGCAAGAAGCTGGACGAGATCAAGGTCGTGCTGGTGGGCGCCGGCGCCGCGGGCCTGTCTTCGATCGGCCTGATGAAGTCGGTCGGCGTTAAGGCCGAGAATACGGTGATCCTCGACCGCGACGGTGTGGTCTACAAGGGTCGCCCGGGCATGGACCAGTGGAAGGCCGCGCACGCGACCGACACCCCGCACCGGACGCTGGCCGAGGCGATGGTCGGGGCCGATGTCGTGCTTGGCCTCGCGGCCAAGGGCGCCATCACCAAGGAGATGGTCGCGACCATGGCGCCCAATCCGATCATCTTCGCCATGGCCAATCCGGACCCGGAGATCACGCCCGAGGACGTCCAGTCGGTGCGTTCGGACGCCATCATCGCCACGGGCCGGTCGGACTATGTGAACCAGGTCAACAACGTGCTGGCCTTCCCCTATCTGTTCCGCGGCGCCCTCGACGTGCGGGCCAGCTCCATCAATCACGAGATGAAGATCGCCTGCGCCCGGGCCCTGGCCCAGCTGGCGCGCGAGGACGTGCCCGATGAGGTCGCCGCCGCCTATCGTGGCCGCAAGCTCAAGTTCGGCCCGGACTACATCATCCCGACCCCCTTTGATCCGCGGCTGATCTGGTACATCCCGCCCTTCGTCGCCCAGGCGGCGGTGGACACCGGCGTGGCCAGAAAGCCCATCGCCGACATGGACGCCTATCGCACCCAGCTGCGCCAGCGCGTCGACCCGTCCGCCGCCCTGATGCAGCAGATCTCGTCGGCCGTGCGCGCGGCGCCGAACAAGCGCATCGTCTTCGCGGAGGGCGAGGAGCCGGCCGTCATCCGCGCCGCCTGGGGCTTCAAGCAGGCCAACCTGGGCACCCCGATCCTGATCGGCCGCGAGGACCTGATTCGCCAGAACGCCATCGAGGCGGGCCTGGACTTCGACGAGCTCGGCATCGAGATCACCAACGCCCGGGTTGCGACCAAGAACGCTGAATACACCGACTGGCTCTACGGCCGCCTTCAGCGCCGCGGCTACCTGAAGCGCGACGTCCAGCGGATGATCAATCAGGACCGCAACTACTTCGGCGCCACTATGTGCGCGCGCGGCGACGCGGACGCCATGGTCACGGGCGTGACCCGCAACTTCAACATGGCGCTGCGCGAGGTCCAGCGCGTGCTGGACGTGACCGACCGGATGATCGGCGTCTCGATCCTGCTGGCCAAGGGTCGCACCCTGTTCGTCGCCGATACCTCGATCCACGAACTGCCCAATGCCGAAGAGCTGGCCGAGATCGCCATGAAGGCGGCCCGCACGGTGCGCAAGCTCGGTCGCGAACCCCGCGTCGCCTTCCTCAGCTATTCGACCTTCGGCAACCCGCCCGGCGACCGGGGCGAGAAGGTGCGCGAGGCGATCCGCATCCTCGACAGCCTGGGCGTCGATTTCGAATACGAGGGCGAGATGCCGCCCGAGCTGGCGCTCAATCCGGACCTGAGGGCCAACTACCCCTTCATGCGCCTGACCAAGGACGCCAACACCCTGGTGATGCCGGCGATCCACTCTGCCGCCATCTCGACCCGGCTGGTCGAGGCCCTCGGCGGCGCGACCGTCATCGGCCCGATCCTGGTGGGTCTGGAGAAGTCGGTGCAGATCGTCCCGCTCGGCGCCTCGGTGACCGAGATCATCACCGCCGCCACCTTCGCCGCCTACGAAGAGGGCGTGAAGGTTTCCGAGGGGTAGATAAGGCCAAACGAGGTCCCAATTTCTGCGATTGATGAAATGCTGCTTGGGGTGGTGGTGTGACACTCTACCAACCGGGAGGATAAAATGGCTTCGCGATTTGCGGCTGCGATCCGTGTTTCATTACTGCTGGGTGCGGGCATTCTCCCCGCGATGGTTCCAAGCGCCACGGTTAGCGCCGCCGTCATTACCCCGCCAAACGAGAATGACAATTTCTGCACTCAAACATGCGATATGGCGCTGGAATATGAGTTAGGGCGCTGCTGGGATCAGAACTTTGCTTCCCCTAACAACGGCGCCTACGCAATTTGCGTTAACTCTTCTTATCTTGGTTGGCGGCTGTGTAGAAATGGATGCAGCTAGCCTCGTCTGATCAAAAATGTCTGACAGATAAGTTGAGCTTTTACCTGCGTTGCCACGCACAAGCTGTGCGACATGTGTACCGTCCCAGCTCCGCCAAGACTGCAAATTCTAGGCGGGCTTCTGTTTGGCCGCTTTCGTCGATTGTCTGACTAAGTTGGCGGGCGCACAGGCTGTCGTGTTCTCTGCTGCAGTAGCCAACACAGGATTAAGGTCGGAATGCCGATCGCCGCCGTGGCGGCGAAGAACAGCGCATAGCCCTCCATCAGGGTACGACCTACCTGCAGGCTTTCGACCGCCACGCCCGAGAAGCCTTTCAGAATCTTGCCGAGCATGGCGTAGAAAGAGCTCAACAAGGCGTATTGCGTGGCCGTGTAACCGATGTTGGTCAGGCTTCCCATGTAGGCCACCAGCGCGGCCCCGGCGAAACCTTCGCTGAAATTCTCGACGAACAGCACGCTGGCGAAGGCTGGCGTGGAGAGTC
>CAMLNT010000077.1 GCA_946481425.1 uncultured Brevundimonas sp. | reverse complement strand
GGCCGTGGCCCAGGTTGACCACATCGTTGAGGTAGATGCAGGTCAGAACGGCGAACACGAAGGCCTGAAGGAAGGCCACGAGGAACTCAAGCGCGGTCAGACCCACGGTCATGCCCAGCGAGAGCGGAAGAATGAAGATGCCCGCCAGACCCGCGGCGCCGACGGCGGCGGTGGCGACGAAGCCGGCGAAGACCTTCAGGGCGATGTGACCGCCCATCATGTTGCCGAACAGACGAAGCATCAGGGTGATCGGGCGAAGCAGGAACGAGAAGAACTCGATCAGGCCCACCACCGGGCGCATGACCAGCGGAGCGCCGGTCGGCCAGAACAGGGAGAAGAAGCCCAGGCCGTTCTTCACGAAGCCCACGATCAGCACCAGGCCGAAAGTCAGAACGGCGAAGGTCGCGGTCACGGCCAGCTGCGAGGTGGCGGTGAAGGACAGGAACATGCCGAGCAGGTTCATGCCGAGGATGAACAGGAAGATCGTGAAGACGAACGGGAAGTACTTCTTGCCGTCATGGCCGATAATCGACTCAGTCATGCCGTCGATCATGCCGAACAGCGTCTCGCCGACCGTCTGAAGGCGGCCCGGCACGACCTTGGCGCCCGAGGTCACCAGGGTCAGGAAGCCGACCACGATCACGAAGGCGATGGTCATCGCCACGTGCGAGTTCGTGATGGCCAGGTCGACCGTGCCGAGAACGGGCAGGGTGACGTCCGGAAGATCGACGATCTTCTGGATCTGGAACTGGTGAAGCGGATCAGCCATCTGCCTTAAGCGTCTTCTTCTTCGTCGTCGAAGGGAACGGCCTGCGGCCGAACCCCGGATGCTTCTGCTTCGGCCTGAATGCGCTTGGCGGTGCGCCAGGCCATCCAGACCGAGATGGCGAAGCCCACGAGGACGCCGCCGATGATGCCGACCGGCGAGGTGCCGGCCACGTAGTCCACGCCAAACCCGAGCGCGATGCCCACCAGAACGCCGCCGAACAGATCGGCGATGATCTTCCAGGCCTGGCCAGCCGCCTTCTGTCCGGCGAGCTCCTGAGCGAGACGGTTTTCCGTCCGGCGCTCCAAAGCGTCAGCCTGCTCGTTGAGGCGTTTGATCGCCTCTTCGCGTGATTCAGGTGACATGGACATTAGGTTGCCGCTCAGCGCCCCGACGCGAACGCCGGAGGGGGTCTGAAATCGGCGCGGAACCTATCCGCGAGACCTCGAATGGTCAAGGGCGCCGCGCGGCTATTTATCGCACTGATTTTCTTGAATTTCCCGGCTCAGCTTGAGGCGGAAGGAGGGCCGATGGCTCCGCGGGTAGGATTCGAACCTACGACCAGCCGATTAACAGTCGGCTGCTCTACCACTGAGCTACCGCGGATCAGGGCTCATCGGAGGCGGGCCTATAGCAGCCTCCTGTTCGCGGACGCAAGCGCCCGCAAAAAAAGAGCCCGGCGGACGGCCGGGCTTTGTGAAGTCTGGTGATGGGGTGTCTCCAAGAGAGAAGAAGACATGGCCTAGAAGCTGCTGATTTGGTTAAGCCCGGATTAATGACGCCGATCCCGATAACGAATCCGCAAGACCCCCGTATCGCCGACTATCGGGAGGTGCGCGAGCGCGACCTGATCGGCAGGCAAGGCCGATTCGTGGCCGAGGGTGAGGTGGTGCTGCGCCATCTCCTCGGTCCCCGAAGCCGCTTTGCCTGCGATAGCATTCTCGTCGCCCGGAACAGGCTGGACGCTCTGGCGGACGCTCCGGGCATCGGCGCGGCGACCGTCTATATGGCCGACCAGGCCGTCATGGACGCGATCGTCGGCTTTCCGATTCATCGCGGCCTACTCGGCATTGGGCGGGTAGGAGACGCCGCCAGCGTGGGCGTGGCGATCGGACAGCCAGCGTCTCACGATGTCGTTCTTGCGATCGTTGGCGTCGGCAACCATGACAATATGGGGGGGCTGTTCAGGGCGGCGGCCGGGTTCGGCGCGCGGGCGGTGCTGCTGGACGAGACCTGCTGCGATCCCCTGTACCGCAAGGCAATCCGGGTGTCGGTCGGCGCGGCGCTCATCACGCCCTTTGCAAGAGGCGGGAGCGGCGCGGATCTGGTGGAGGCGCTGGTGGAGGCCGGCTACGAGCCTCTCGCTCTCTCCCCATCGGCGGAAATGTCGCTGGCTTCATTCCGGCCCATCGGCCCCACGGCGCTGGTCGTCGGGGCCGAAGGGCCGGGCTTGCCTGAATCCGTGATGCGCCGGTGCCGCAGGATCGGCATCCCGATGGCTCCGGGTTTCGATTCGTTGAACGTGGCGACGGCCGGAGCGATCGCGCTGCATCACCTACGGTCGGTCCAGGCCTAGCCAGGCAGGGGGATCGGCCGCAGCGGGCCGCCCGTTGACGGACAGGTCGCCCGCGATGCGATCGAGCCTCAGCAGGGCCATGGCGCGGCCGGGTCCGCCCGAGCGAACTTCGCCGGCGCGCAGATCGCCGTTCAGCACTTCCGTCCCGAAAGCCGGCGCTTCGCCCTCGAATCGAATCGGCACCAAGCGCGTCTTGATGACCCCGCGCCGTTTCATGCGGGAGGTCGTCTCCTGACCGATGAAACAACCCTTCTGGAAGTCGATGGCGTTCAGCAGGTCGAGATCGATCTCGATCGGATAGTCGGCGTCCGGCTTGAAGTCCTCTGCGTCCGGGACGCCGAGGTCCAACTGATGCGTGCGCCAGTCCGCTTCGGTCGAATCGGCGTCGAAGGCGCCGACGGCGCGGCGACCGAGGCCTTCCAGGCGCGGATCGGCCGGCCACCCGGACATGGCGTCGCCCCAGGCCGCGAAGACGCCACGCTCGTCGAGCGACAGGTCGACCTCGGCTCGCAGCCTGTAGATCGTCAGCCGCTGGATCAGTGCCGTGCGGCTTCCGGCGGCGCATTCCACCAGAATGCGGTCATCATCGGCATGGAGGAACAGGTCGAACAGTAGCCGCCCCTGCGGACCGAGGAGGGCGGCGTAGCGCACCTCGCGGGGCGTCAGCGATTCGACATCCTGGGTCAGGAGGCTGTGCAGGAACGGGCGCGCGTCGGGGCCAGAGACGGCGATGAGGGCGCGGCTGTCGAGGCGGGCGACGGGCATGGAGCCTATCTAGGGACGTTTGGACTGTCAGGCGACCGCGCGGTCGCACGCGGGGCTTTCGCGGCCCGCCGAGGCGTCGGCGACGGCGCGGGCGACGGCTGTGACGGTGACGGGCTTGCGCAGCACCGCGTCAGCGCCGGCAAGGGTCATGGCCTCTACCTCCTCGGCGTCCCCGCCGGTTACGGCCACGACCGGCAACTTGCACTGTGGCGCCGGCAGGGCGCGCAGGGCCCGGATCATCTCAGGGCCATCCATGACGGGCATGCGACCGTCGACCATGATCAGGTCGAGATCGCCCATCCGGAGCAGCTCCAGGCCGCGCCGCCCGTCAGAGACCGCGAGAACCTTGTGGCCGAGCTGTTCGAGAACAGCCCGCAGCATCGCGGCGTTCAGAGCGTCATCTTCGGCCACAAGGATGCGCAGGGAGCGCTCGGGCGCGGCGGGCCGGGGGGCGGCGACGGGCTCGGGCAGGCTGGCGGCCTCATCCCAGGGCAGCTCGAGCCAAAAGCGCGAGCCGACACCGGGCGCGCTTTCGGCGCCCAAGTTTCCGCCCATCAGGGCCGCGAGACGGCGCGACAGGGCCAGGCCCAGGCCGGCCCCCGGCACGCCGGCGCCGGTGCGGGCGACCCGCTCGAACGGCTCGAAGGCGCGGGCGAGTTCATCGGGCGTCAGACCTGGACCAGTGTCGACGACCTCGATGCGGACCATCCCGTTCTGCGGACGGCGGGCGCGAAGCTCGATGCGGCCGCGCAGGGTGTATTTGACGGCGTTGGCGACGAGATTGTTGAGGATCTGGCGCGCGCGGGCGCTGTCGGCGATGGCCATCCCGGGCGCGTCGATCAGGTCGGGCTCGACCTGGGCCAGGATCTCGAGCCCCTTGGTGGACGCCGCGCCCCGGTGGAGCATGGCGATGTCCTGAACCAGCTGGGCGGCGTCGAGCGGGCGCTTCTGGACGACCAGGCGGCCGGATTCGGCGACTTCCGAATCCAGGGTTGCATCGAGGACCTCGACCAGGTCGCGGGCGGCGGAGAGAGCGGCCTTGAGCTGATCCCGCGACGGCGCGCCGCGCGAGCCGGCGCCAAGGGCGCCCGCCAGCACATGGGCCACGCCGGACAGGCCGTTGCGGATTTCGTGGGACAGGGTGGCCAGGATGTCGGACTTGGACTTGGCCAGCTTGCGGGTCTCGGTCAGGGCGCCTTCGCGCTCGATGATCAGGCCTTCGCGTTCCAGCGCCATGGCGAAGTGGCCGCGCAGATGCTTGTTGAGGATGAGCGCCAGGGCCATGGCCAGCGCTGTGCCGCAAAGGCAGTAGAGGCCTGTCGTGGCCGTTTCGGCGTTGAAGCGCAGGGCGATGATCGGACCGGCAGCGGCCGTGGGCCCGACGAGCAGCAGGCTGGGCAGGCTGGGCGACGAGAAGAAGATGATGCCCACCGCGCCCCCGACGCACAGAACCAGCAGGATCTCCGCCAGCGGTCCGGCGGCCTGGGCGAAGAATGAAGTCTGGAGCAGCGCCATCGCCCAGAGCAGGCCCGCGGCGATGTGCACCGCCGTGTGCAGGCGCAGGTTGCTGAGCGACGGCTGATGCGTCTTTCGCCAGTCGATGATCGCGTAGAAGACGGCCCAGTTGAAGGCGTAGAGCCCCATCGAGGCCACAAGCCAGACGGCGTTGGGCGCATAGCCGGCGGCGGTCACGAAGATCGGCAGACAGATGCCGAAGAAGCCGAGCGCATAGGGCAGGAGCTGCACCTGGGCGTCCAGGCCCATCATGGCGATGGCGCGTTCCCAATCCTCGGAGTCCCGTTCGGGAATCTCGATACGCGGTCTGGGTGAGGGCACGGACATTGCGCAAGGATGCCGCGAACCGGTTTCCGCACGGTTACCTTGATCCCGCCAGAAAGGGTAAAGGATCGTTAGGGTTGATGAAGCCAGTATCGCTGAAATCGCACTCTGGATTCGCGGCCATGATCACCTCCCGCTCTCGCCTGACCGAAGCCGACATCCGCCGGCTGGTGAAGGCCGAGGATGAGGAGGAGCGGGCGGCCGCCGCCCACAAGCTGTGCCGGACGATGGATCGCGCCGAGCTGGATTCGATCGAGCGTGAGGCGGCGCAGAAGATCATGCGCGTGCTGGCGGCCGATGCGGCGGAGCTGGTGCGACGCGCCCTGGCGGTGACGCTGAAGGCCTCCGACCTGTTGCCGCGCGACGTGGCGCTGAAGCTGGCGCGGGACGTGGATTCGATCGCCCTGCCGATCCTGGGCGCCTCGCCTGTCTTTTCCGACGATGACCTGATTGAGGTCATCCGGGCGGGCGATCAGGCCCGACAGGTCGCGGTGGCCGGCCGTCCCTTCGTGTCGCGCGACGTCGGCGAGACGATCGCCATGGAAGGCGTCGAGGCGGCGGTCCAGACCCTGGCGGCAAATGACAACGCCGACTTGTCCGAGCGAGCGATGGCGATCTCGATCTCGCGTTTTCCCAACGAGGACGTTGTCACGGCCCTGGCCTACCGGAAGGTCCTGCCGGTCTCGATCACCGAGCGGCTGATCGAGATGGCCTCGGAGGCGGTGAAAGAGCATCTGGTTTCGCGCCACGCCCTGTCGGCCGATACGGCGATCAGGCTGGCGACGGGCGCGCGGGAGCGGGCGACGGTCGACCTGATCGACCAGGCGGATGCGAGCCAGGATCTGGCCGAGTTCACGGCCCAGCTGAATGCGAGGAAGGCCCTGACGGCGTCGCTGCTGCTGAGGGCGGTGGCGCGGGGCGTCATGCCGTTCGTGGAATACGGCATTGCGGAGCTGTCGGGCGTGCCGCACGCGCGGGCCTGGCTGATGATCCATGACGCGGGTCCGCTGGGCCTGAAGGCCATCTACGACCGGGCGGGCCTGCCGCCGCGCCTGTTCGGCGCGTTCCGAGCCGGCATCGACACCTGGCGTGAGCTGATCGCCGAGGATGCGACGCCAGACCGTGAGCGATTCCAGCAGCGGATGCTCGAGCGCTTCCTGACCCAGCGCCCCTACGCCGGGCGCGAGGACACGGCCTATCTGCTCGAGAAGCTGGATTACGGCCCGGCGGACGACATCCTTGTGGCGCCGGCGAACGCGGCCTAGGGGGCTCCAGCTAGAGCTCACTCCGTTCAGGGCGAACGACCCGGACGGTCGAAAACACAGTGCGGGTCGACCGGGTCGACCGCATGCGTCGGGGCTCCGGCGGCTTTTCACATGTCAAAGACCACAGGCCGTCCAGCCTAGACGGGTGGATTGCGGCGGGGAAAGAAAGCCGGTCGCGCGCATAAAAAGCTCGACTGAACAGTACCCTGCGAAGATCATATACGGGCGATTATCAGGCGGCGTCGAACAGGCTCATCTGGTCGCCGGGCCTAGGCGGGACGCGGAAGGCGGTCAGGTCGGCTTCGACGCGAGCGGTGTTCAGGTTGTAGCGGCGGCAGGCGGCGGCGAAGCGCTGGGCCAGGATGTCGGCGAGCGGGCCGGTCCCCTTCATGCGCGAGCCCCATTCGGGATCGTAGTCGCGGCCGCCGCGCGCCTGACGGATCAGGGACATGATCTTTGACGCCCGATCCGGCCGGGCCTCGGCCAGCCATTCGCGGAACAGGTCCTTGATCTCGAGCGGCAGCCTGAGGGTCACGAACATGGCGCGGGTGGCGCCGGCCTGGGCGGCGGCCTCCAGCACCGCCTCCATCTCCTGATCGTTGAGGCCGGGAATGACCGGAGCGAAGCCGACCATGACGGGCACGCCCGCGTCGGCCAGTCGCTTGATGGCGTCCAGGCGGCGCGAGGGCGTGGCGGCGCGGGGTTCCATGTCGCGGGCCAGCGTGCGGTCCAGCGTCGTGATCGAGATACAGGCCGAGGCGAGGTTGCGGGCGGCCAGCCGGCCCAGAATGTCGACGTCCCGCGTGATCAGGTGCGACTTGGTGATGATCGAGACCGGGTGATTGAACCGGACGAACACCTCCAGGATCCCGCGTGTGATCCCAAGCTTCTTCTCGGCCGGCTGATAGGGGTCTGTGTCGCCGCCGATGTGGATGCGCTTGGGGCGGTAGCCGGTCTTCGACAGCTCGGCTTCCAGCAGCCGCGCGCCCTCGGGCTTGAAGAAGATCTTGGTCTCGAAATCCTGGCCGGGCGACAGGCCGAGGTAGGCGTGGTTCGGCCGCGCATAGCAATAGATGCAGCCATGCTCGCAGCCCTTGTAGGGATTGATCGAGCGGTCGAAGCCGATGTCCGGGCTGTCGTTGGTCGAGATGATCTTGCGGGCCCGCTCGGGCATGAGCTGGGTGTCGAGCCGGGGGAGGGCGTCGTCCTCGGCGTCAGGCTCCCAGCCGTCGTCGAACGCCTCGCGCTTGTCGGAGACGTAGCGGCTCGTTGCATTCGAACGCGCGCCACGACCCTTGATTTCGCCCTTGCCGGCCATGCCGAAGCATAGCCGTCAAAGGGAACAAAGCAAGAACGATTGGATCAGTTGTTGAACAGGAAGTTCATCACGTCGCCGTCCTTGACGACGTAGGACTTGCCTTCGGCTCGGAGCTTGCCGGCCTCGCGGGCCTTGGCCTCGCCACGCAGGGCGACGTAGTCCTCGTAGGCGATGGTCTCGGCGCGGATGAAGCCCTTTTCGAAATCGGTGTGGATGACGCCGGCGGCCTGGGGCGCGGTGTCGCCGATATGGATTGTCCAGGCGCGGGCTTCCTTGGGGCCGACCGTGAAATAGGACTGCAGGCCCAGGAGGGCGTAGGCCTCGCGGATCAGGCGGTTCAGGCCGGGCTCGGCCAAGCCGAGGGTTTCGAGGAACTCGAGCTGTTCGGCCTCGTCCAGGACGGCGAGTTCGGAATCGATCTTGGCGGAGATGACGACGGACTTGGCGTTGTCGGCGGCGGCGCGGGCAGCGACCAGATCTGACAGCTCGTTGCCCTTGTCGGCGGAGCCCTCGTCGACGTTGGCGACATAGAGGGCGGGCAGGGCCGTCAGGAGCTGGAGCATGTCCCAGGCCTTGCGGTCTTCCTTGGAGATCTCGGCCACGCGGGCGGGCTTGCCGTTGTTGAGCTGGGCCAGGGCCAGGTCGACCAGCTTGAGGTTCAGCTGGCTTTCCTTGTCGCCGCCCTTGGCGCGCTTCTCCATCTGGACCCGGCGGCGCTCCAGGCTCTCCATGTCGGCGAGCATGAGTTCGGTCTCGATGATCTCAAGGTCGGCGATCGGGTCGATGCGGTCCTCGACGTGGGTGATGTCGTCATCGACGAAGCAGCGGGCCACGAAGGCGATGGCGTCACAGTCGCGGATATTGGCCAGGAACTGGTTGCCCAGACCCTCGCCCTTTGAGGCGCCGCGCACGAGGCCGGCGATATCCACGAAGGTGATGCGCGAGGGAATAATCTCTTTCGAACCTGCGATTTCCGCCAGAACCTTGAGGCGCGGTTCGGGGACCGCGACGTCGCCGGTGTTCGGTTCGATCGTGCAGAACGGGTAGTTGGCCGCCTGGGCCGCCGCCGTCTTGGTGAGGGCGTTGAAGAGGGTGGACTTGCCGACGTTGGGCAGGCCGACGATCGCGACTTTGAGGGCCATGGGATTCTGCTGGTTCCGGAGAAGGCGCGGGACCTAGCACGGCGTCTCCAGCAAATCGAGCAGATCGGACCAGACGCTTTCCGCCGTGGGCCAGCGGCCGGCGCCGCGGCCGCGGCCGGTGAAGGTGCGGCCGTCCTCGCAGGTAACGCGGATGGCGTTCCATTCGTCGGGGAGGTCGGCCAGCAGCGGGTCGTGGGCGACGGGCTCGAAGGCGATGGAGGCGGT
Organism: uncultured Brevundimonas sp.; assembly: GCA_946481425.1. The sequence continues at coordinate 1,728 of CAMLNT010000077.1, read as the reverse complement.
GTGTCCGTCGGTGCGGGCGACCTGACGGACGGGGCCGGCCGGCAGTGCAGTTTCAGGGCAGAGTTTCTGGACAGACAGGGCAGATTTTCTGCACCCGAAGGCCAGATCGGACAGGATCGAGAGTTTCGCGGCGGCGTCGCGCCCCTCAAGGTCGGCGGAGGGATCGGCCTCGGCGAAGCCGGCGGTCTGGGCCTCCGACAAGGCGTCGGCGAAGGCGCAGCCAGAAGACAGGCGGTTGAGCAGGAAGTTGACCGTGCCGTTCAGGACCGCCTCGATGCGGACGACGGGGGCGTGGTCGAGCGCGCGCTGGAGGGTCTCGATCAGCGGGCCGCCGCCGCCGACGCAGGCGGACAGGGCCAGCGTCGCGCCGGTGCGGGCGGCGAGAGCCTGAAGCTGGTCGAGCTCGGGGCCGACGGCCTGTTTGTTGGCGGAAACGACGTGGACGCCGCGCGCCAGGGCGAGGCGGGTCAGGAGGCGCCCGGCCTCGGCGTCGGACAGGGCGTCGATGACGATGTCGGGGCTGGTCGCCAGCAGGGCGTCGAGGCTGGTGACGAGGCGGGCCGGGTCCGGCTGGGGATCGCGCCGCAGGCGCGGATTGCGGACGAGGACGGCGGCGATCTCGAAGCGCGGATCGTCGCGCAGGCGAGCGTAGACACCGCCGCCGACGACGCCGCAGCCGGCGAGGGCGACGCGGACCGGGGCTGACGCGGCGACGGTCGCAGGGGAGGCGACGGGCGCGCCTTCGATGACGACAACGGATTCGGTGACGAGCTCTGGGCCATGCGGTTGCGACGAGACGGCGGGGACGCCGATGCGGTCGAGCGCGTTGATCAACTGGTCAGCCGGGCCGGAGCTGACGGCGATGACGCGGCGGCCGTGGCGGGTCTGGCGATAGACGGCGGTGGCGGCGTCGCGGACGGCGCGGGGGCTGCCGACGGGCAGGTGGAGGAGGGCCACGGGCGGCTCGGGCTGCGGCGGGGCGACGGGAGCCAGGCGGGGGAGGAGCAGGGCGGTCATGACGGCGTCCTTCAGGCGGCCTGGGCGCAGTTGAGGGCTTGGGCGGGTATAGCGGCGAGGGCCTGGGCGAGGTCGGCGAGGAGGTCGTCCTCGTGTTCCAGGCCGATGGAGAGGCGCACGAGGCCGTCGCCGATGCCGGCGGTGCGGCGAGCGTCCGGATCCATGGCGGCGTGGGTCATCAGGGCCGGGTGGGCGATCAGGCTTTCCACGCCACCGAGGGACTCGGCCAGGGTGAAGGTCGACAAGCTTTCGGCGAAGGCCCGGGCCGCGTCGATGCCGCCGTGTAGCTCGACCGACAGCATGGCGCCGAAGCCCTTCTGCTGGCGGGCGGCGAGGGCGTGGTTGGGGTGGGACTTCAGGCCCGGATAGTTGACCCGGGCGACGGCGGGCTGGGTCTCCAGCCATTCGGCGATCCTGCCGGCGGAGGCCTGCTGACGCTCGACGCGGGCGAAGAGGGTGCGGATGCCCCGCAGGGTCAGCCAGCTGTCGAAGGGCGAGCCCGTGGTGCCGAGACAGTTGGCCCACCAGGCGAGCTGTTCGAGGACCTGAGGATCGGCCGCGACGACCGCGCCGCCGACCACGTCGGAGTGGCCGTTGATGTATTTGGTGGTCGAATGGACCACCAGATCGGCGCCCAGGGCGACCGGGGTCTGAAGCGCCGGCGACAGGAAGGTGTTGTCCACTGCCACAAGCGCGCCCGCCGCCCGGGCG
>CAMLNT010000076.1 GCA_946481425.1 uncultured Brevundimonas sp. | reverse complement strand
CGCGCCATCATCAACTCGGCGCTCGTTTCCTACGAGCGCCTGCCGATGCTCGAGATTGTCTTCGACCGGCTGGTCCGATTGATGACGACGTCGCTGCGCAATTTCACCTCCGACAACGTCGAGGTGTCGCTCGACAACATCTCCTCGATCCGTTTCGGCGACTATCTCAACTCCATTCCCTTGCCCGCGATCCTGGCGGTGTTTCGGGCCGAGGAGCTCGACAACTTCGGTCTGCTGACGGTCGATTCGAACCTGATCTATTCGATCGTCGACGTGCTGCTGGGCGGCCGGCGCGGGACCGCGGCCCTGCGCATCGAAGGCCGCCCCTACACGACCATCGAACGCGTTCTGGTCCAGCGCATGGTCGAGGTGATCCTCGCCGATGCGGCGGCCGCCTTCGAGCCGCTCACGCCTGTCCACTTCAACCTGGACCGCCTGGAAACGAACCCGCGCTTCGCGGCCATCGCCCGGCCGGCCAACGCCGCGATCCTGGTCAAGCTGCGCATCGACATGGAAGACCGCGGGGGCCGGGTTGAGTTGCTGCTGCCCTATGCCACGCTCGAGCCTATCCGCAAGCTGCTGCTGCAGCAGTTCATGGGTGAGAAGTTCGGACGCGACAACATCTGGGAAGGCCACCTGGCCACCGAACTCTGGAGCACCCAGGTTGAGGTCCGCGCCGTGCTGGACGAACAGGCTGTGCCGCTCTCGACGGTCCTCAACCTCGAGGTCGGCCAGACCCTCATGCTGAACGCCACGCCCGACAGCGACGTCGATATCCGCTGCGGCTCAATTCCCCTGACCCAGGGCCGCATGGGACGCCGCGGCGCCCACATCGCCGTGCGGGTGACGGCCCCTTTGACGCCCGCGGCCGCACGAGCCGTCTCCGGAGGTCTGTCATGAGCGCTGTCGGCATCATCATGGACGTCTTACTCATCGGCCTGATCCTTGCGGCCATCGCCTTCGGCCTGCGGCTGGAGCGCAAGCTCAAGGCTTTGCGCGAAGGGCAGGAAGGCTTCGCCAAGGCGGTGACCGAGCTCAACGTCGCGGCGGGCCGGGCCCAGGCGGCTATGGCCGAGCTCCGCGCCGCCGGGGAAGAGACCGACCTGCTTCACGAGCGCATCATCGCAGCCCGCACCCTCAAGGCCGAACTTGAGGGCCTCGTCGCGCGGGGCCGCACCGCGCCTCAACCGGCCCCCGCCCCACAGGGTGATCGCGGTCAGATTGCTGCGATCCAGCAGCCTGTGTCGACCGAGAAGCTTCTGCAGGCCCTGGCCGAGCGTCGCATCGAGGATCTGCCCCTGACCCGCCCGACCCAGGCCGCGCCGGTGCGGCGCGCCCTGCCGGAAGACGACCTGTTCGAGGCCCCGGCCCGTCGCCGGGCCTAGGAGATCGCGTAAGTGAGCCGCATTCCCCGCATACTGCCCCTCGTCGCCGTCGCTCTCGCGGGCGTGGCGGCGGTTCGCCTGATCGGCGCCGGCCCCGGCCTCTTCCAGGGGGCCCAGGCCTGGGCCGAAGAAGCGGTCGAAGGCGCGGGCGCTGCGGATGCCGGCGGAGAGGGCGCGACATCCGATGGACCGCCGCCGCGCGCGGCCTGCGCCGTGCCGGTCGAGGAACTCGCGCGTCAAGCCGGCCTGTCGCCCGCCGAACTTCGCATCCTGCAGAACCTGTCCGAGCGTCGTGGCGCGCTGGACGCCCGCGACGTCGACTTCGACACCCAGCTCCCCCTGCTCATCGCCGCCGAGGCCAAGGCTCAGGAGCGGATCGACGAACTGACAGCCCTTCGGACGGAGATCCAGGGCCTTCTGGGCCAGGTGTCCGAGCGCGAGCAGGCCGAGATCGACCGGCTGGTGCAGGTCTATCAGGCCATGCGCCCCCGCGACGCCGCCCCGGTCTTCGCCAGCCTGGACGACGATGTCCGCCTACCCGTGGCCGCGGCCATGCGCCCACGAGCCCTTGCCGCCATCATGGCCGAGATGGAGCCGGCGGCCGCGCGTATCCTCACCCAGCGCCTCGCGGCCCGCTTCAACGCCCAGTCCATGGCCGCCCGCGCCGCCGGGGACGAGGCCGCCGATGCATCCGCCACGACGACGCCTCCGCCCGCCGCACCCCCAGCGGCCCGACCGGCCGCCCAGCCGCCTCGTCCGCCGGCCCGCACGCCGCCGCGTCCCGCTCGCCCACGTCCGACCCCGCCGGCGGAAGAGCCCGCCGAGACGACGCCTGAGCCCACCCCGCCAGCCAGCCAGCCGGACCAGCCGCGGGTGTCGGTGGAATAGGCGCCGGGAACGCCGTTGCATTAACGGCCCCCTAACCGCGTCCGTTCACCTTGCCGACGATGGCCGGGGTCCGATCCAGTTCAAAGCGCCGCCTTGCGCGCGCCACCATCGCGGCGGCAGCCGCCGGCGCCGTCGCGCTCGCGCCCGTGCCGATGGCCTGGGCCGCGCCCGGCGATCCCATCGACATCCGGCTGGGCGTCAACGACGCCTTCTCGCGCATCGAGTTCGCCGGCCCCATCGGCGCGCGCGCGCGGATCAACCAGACCGGCTCGACTGTCGTGGTTCGCGTGGGCTCCACGGCCGCGCCCGATCTCTCGCTGATCCGGGTCAATCCGCCCCGCGGCGTCCAGAGTGTCGAGACCCGCGCCGTCCAGGGCGCTACCGAGATCGTCCTGACCCTCGCCGAGGGCGCCACCGCCCGCTTCGGGCAGGCCGACGGGGCCGCCTATCTGAACATCTTCCCGCCCGCCGCCGATGGCGGGCCGTCGGCCGCAGCGCCGCGCGCCGAGGTCGTCCCTGTCGAGATGAGCGTCGCCGATGGCGCCCTCACGCTCGAGTTTGACTGGGGTCAGCAGACGCCGGCTGCCGTGTTCCGCCGTGGCGATGCGGTCTGGATCGTGTTCGATGGCTCGGCCCGGCTAGACCTGGACGAACCTCCGCAGGGCCTGGGCCCCGCCCGCTCCATCCGCTGGGTCCGCGGCGAAGACTTCACAGCGGTTCGGATCGAAGCGCCGGCTTCCGCCCGCCCGTCCGCACGCGCCGAAGGCGGGCGCTGGATCGTTACGCTGGGGCCCCGGGCCGAAGCGCCTGAATCGCCGGTGACGCTCGCCCGGGACGATGATTCCGGGCCCACGGCCATGACGGCCGCTGTGCCCGGCGCGACGCGGGTGCTGTGGATCCAGGATCCGACCATCGGCGACCGCATTGGAGTTGTCACGGCCGCCGGTCCCTCGAAAGGCCTGGAAAGCCAGCGTCGGCTTATCGACCTGACCCTGCTGCCGACGGCACAGGGCCTCGCGCTCACACCCACGGCCGAGGACCTGAACGTCACCATCGTCGGCGATCTGGTGCGGATCGGTCGGCCAGCGGGTTTGGCGCTGTCCTCGCCCCTCGACAGCCTGGACGAAGGTCATGCCGCGGTCGAAGGACCGCGTGCCGCGCCTCTGCCGGCCCTTATTCTTTCGGACTGGGCTGATCTCGGCCAGGCGGACTTCTCGGCCCGCTACCGCGAGCTCCAGTCGGCGGCGGCCCACGAAGCCGAGCAGGGCGATAATGCGACGGTGGAAGCCCGCCTTTCGCTGGCCCGATTCCTGGTCGGCTCGGGCCTGCACTATGAGGCCATCGGCGTCATCAACGCGCTGATCCAGGCCGACGAACGCATGGGCTCCGAAGCGGAGGTTCGGGGCCTGCGCGGCGCTGCCCGCGCCGCGATCGGCCGCCTGTCCGAGGCCCAGGCCGATTTCGCCTCGGGCCCCCTGACCAACGATCCTTCGGCAGCCGTATGGCGCGGCTATATCGCGGCCCGTCAGGGTGAATGGGAGCAGGCCCGGCGCGCCTTTGCAGAAGGCCGGGCCGCCGTTGACGGCTTCCCGGCCGAGTGGCGAGCCCGCTTCGCCACCGCCCATGCCGAAGCAGCGCTGGAGTTGGAGGATCAGGCCGGCGCCGGGGCGCTGATCGAATATGCGCTCAGCCAGGAAATCGGCGCCCGCGCGCAACTCGAGGTGCGGCTGGTTCAGGCCCGCCTGATCGAACAGAGGGGTGACGCCCCGAGAGCGCTGCGCGTTTATCAGGCCATCGCCCGTGCGCCGTTCGAGGACCTCGCGGTGCCAGCGTCCCTGCATTCGGCCCGACTGGAACTCGCAGGGGGCGACATCACCCCGGTTCAGGCGGTGCAACGCATGGAGCCGCTGCGCTGGCGCTGGCGGGGCGATGCGGCGGAACTGGAAGTCATCCGCACCCTGGGCGCGGTCTATCTGGAGCAGGGCCGCTATCGCGAGGCTCTCGAGGTGCTTCGCGGCGCCGGCAACCGGATGCCAGACCTGCCACAGGCCGCCGAGCTTCAGGCCGACCTATCGAACGCCTTCCGCGCCCTCTTCCTCGAAGGCGCGGCCGACGGCCTTCAGCCGATCCAGGCGGTCGCCCTGTTCGAGGATTTCCGCGACCTGACCCCACCGGGGGCCGAGGGAGACGATATGGTGCGCCGCCTGTCGCGGCGGCTGGTCGACCTCGACCTGCTGGACCGCGCGGCAGCCCTTCTGGAGTACCAGGTCGAGCATCGACTCGACGGTGTGGCGGCCGCCGATGTGGCCACCGATGCGGCGGCGATTCGCCTGATGAACCGGGAGCCGCAGAAGGCGCTCGAGAACATCTGGGCCTCGCGGACAACCCTGCTGCCGACCGCGCTCCAGGGCGAGCGCCGCACCATCGAGGCACGAGCCCTGCTGATGCTGGGGCGGTACGATCACGCGCTGGAGGTGCTGGGTTCGGACAGCTCTCCCGAGGCGCAGTCCGTGCGTGCGGACATCCTGTGGAAGCAGCAGCACTGGGCCGAGGCGGCGCGCCTGTACGAGGCCAGCCTCGGCAGCCGCTGGGAAACGCCCTCCACGCGCCTGTCGACCAGCGAGGAGACGCGCGTGATCCGCGCCGGCATCGGCTACTCGCTCGGCCAGGATGATCCGTCCCTGGCGCGGATGAGCCAGCGCTACACGACCTTCCTGGCCGGCGCCCGCAACCCCGATGCGATGCGCCTCGCCCTGGCCGGCCCGGAGGATCTCGCAGGTCTGCGCGACGCCCAGCGGCTGGCGCAGACCATCGACACCTTCTCGGGCTGGGTCGCCCAGGCGCGGGCCGCCTTCCGCGAGCAGATGGAAGCCCCCGCCGCGCCGCGCGCCGCGACCTGAGACCGCTGGCGAAAATCGCCCGGCGGGCCTATTCTTGAGGGCATGAACGCCCACGATCCCGGTCTAGGACAACCCGCCCAACTGCACTACGGCGACGGGGAGTACGTCGTGCTCAAGCCTGGCCGCTTCGTGCTGTGCGCCGTCTCGGGACAGCGCATCCCGCTGGAGTCGCTGCGCTACTGGTCAGGGGCGCGGCAGGAGGCCTACGCCGGTCCCGCCGAGGCCATGCAGGGCATGGGGATTCTCAAGCGGTGAACCGCCGGGAAGTCGCCGCCGGGATCCTTGCGGCCGGCGCAGCGCTTCCCGCATTCGCCCAGACCGGCGGCCTGGCGATTACGGGCAGGCCGGTCCAGGGCGGCTGCCTGATCGGGCGCACGCGGCCCGGCGCCCTGATTTTCGTCGATGGCGAGGCGCTGACCGCAGCGGGGGCCAACGGACTCTTCTTCGTGGGCCTGGACCGGGACTGTGGTGCGTCGACGGTCATCGAGGCGCGGCAGGGCGCCTGGCGCTCCACAGAGACGGTTCGTATCGAGCCCGGCGACTTCCCCAGCCAGACAATCAGCGGTCTGCCGCCGGCGACGGTCGATCCGACGGATCCGGCGCTGATCGAGCGGATTCGGCAGGAGGCGGCGCTCAAGGCCGAGGCCTATGCCAGCCGCGCCAGGACGGAGGACTTCGCCGGCGGGTTCGACTGGCCGCTGGCGTCCTTCCGGGTCAGCAGTCGCTGGGGCTCGCAGAGGGTCCTGAACGGGACGCCCGCCCGGCCGCACTATGGCATCGACCTGGCCGCGCCGGCCGGGACCGAGATCCGGGCTCCGGCTCCCGGCCTGGTCGCCCTGACCCACCCGGACATGCACTTCGAAGGCGGGATCACCTTCCTGGATCACGGCCAGGGCGTGATCACAGTCTACCTGCATCAATCCCGGCTGCTGGTTGAGACCGGCCAGCGGGTCGAGCGAGGACAGGTCATCGGAAGGGTCGGGGCCTCCGGACGCGCGACGGGACCACATCTGTGCTGGCGAGCCCGGTGGCGGGACCGTAACTTCGACCCGTCGAATTTCGTCGGAGCGCCCAACGTGTGATCGCCTTCAGGGCGAATTCGAAATGCGTTGATAATGAATCGCCTTTAAGGCTAGTCGGATGCCCGTTCGCGGGAATGATCCACTCCAAGGCCACCCATGTCGGCGTTCAGCGCCCTGAAGATCCTGCTGGCGGATGACAACCAGCATATGCGGGCCATCACCGCGACGATCCTCAATTCCGCAGGGTTCAAGTCCATCCGCGAGGTTCGCGACGGGGCCGAGGCCCTGGAGGCGCTCAAGGAGTGGCCCGCGGACCTGGCCATCGTCGATTTCAACATGGCCCCGATCGACGGGGTCGAGTTCACCCGGCTGGTCCGCAACGGCGCCGAGAGCCCTAATCCCTACCTGCCGATCATCATGATGACCGGCCATTCCGAGAAGACCCGGGTCTTCGAGGCCCGGGACGCCGGAGTGACCGAGTTCATCGTCAAGCCGATCACGGCCAAGGCCGTGCTCGATCGGATCCACGCGGTGATCTACAAGCCGCGGCCCTTCGTGAAGTCCGAGACCTATTTCGGTCCCTGCCGGCGGAGGTCGGTTCTGGCCGACTACAAGGGCCCGCTACGCCGCGAGAAGGACCAGGCCCGCTCGGACACCACCGCAGCCTAGTCCCTCCTCACCAGGCGATGGTGACCCCTCCGTCCACCACCAGGGTCTGGCCGGTCATGTAGCTGGAGGCCGGAGCCGCCAGATAGACGGCCGCGCCCGCGATCTCGTCGGGCAGCCCGATGCGCTTCATGGGCATGGGATCGGTGGCGGTCTTGAGGATCGCCGGGTTCTCCCACAGGTACTTAGCGAAATCGGTCTTGATCAGGCCGGGCGCGATGCAGTTCACGCGAACGCCGCGCGCACCCCATTCAACGGCCAGGTTGCGGGCCAGCTGCATGTCGGCGGCCTTGGAGACGTTGTAGGCCCCGATCAGCGGGTTGCCGCGAAGGCCGCCGATGGACGAGACGATCACCACCGAACCCTCGCCGCGCTCCAGCATCTGGGGCGCGCACATCTGGATCAGCCAGTGGTTGGAGATGACGTTGTTCTGGAGAATCTTTTCGAACTGCTCGTCGGAAATCCCGGCCATCGGTCCCGCATAGGGGTTGGAGGCGGCGTTGCAGATGACGATGTCGATCTTGCCGAAGGCCGCGTTCGTTTCGTCCACCAACCGCTGGAGGTCTTCCTTGGAGGCGATGGAGGCGGGGACCGCGATGGCCCGGCCCTCGCCGTGCTTCGCATTGATGGCGGCGGCGACTTCCTCGCAGGGTCCGGCCTTGCGGGACGAGATGACCACCTGACAGCCGTGCTCGGCCAGGCGTTCGGCGATGGCCTTGCCGATGCCCCGGGACGAGCCCGTGATGATGGCCGACTTGCCGGTGAGATCGAAGAGTTCCATGCCGTATCCCCTGATGAAATTCCGCCCTAGGCGATGGCCGCGAAACGCTCGATAATCAACCGATTCCTGCGGGGCGCGGCTCCATGAGCAAACTGACTTCGGCCTTTCTGATCGGCGCATGGACCTGCCTTGCGCTGACGATCGCCGCGCTGTTCTGGCGCAGCGGGGCCGGGATTCCGGCGGCGACCGCGGCGCTGTTCGGCTCGCTCGGCCTGGGGGCCGGGGTCCACGCCATGATCTCGGGAGCGCTCGCCCGGGCCGAGACCCATCGCCAGATCGCCGCCGTGCGCGAAGCCCACCGCCTGCTCGCCGATGCGCTGGAGAGCACGCAAGGCGCCCTCTCGGATCTGGCCGGCGCGATCCAGCATCATGGCCCGTCGCAGGAAACCCAGGTCCTGACCGGCGAGGTCCGGGTGCTGGAGCAACTCGTCCAGCGCCTGTCCGAGAATCTGGACGACAAACTGGCCCAGATCGACCGCGCGGCGCCGCCGATGGACGCCGCCGAGGGCCGCCGCCGCCACCAGACCGCGGCGGTGGTGTCCCATGTGCGCGAGGCCCTGACCGAAAATCGGGTGGACCTGTACCTCCAGCCGATCGTCACCCTGCCCCAGCGCAAGACCAGCTACTACGAGAGCTTCACCCGCCTCAGGGACGACACCGGCCGGGTCATGATGCCGGCCGAGTATCTGGCCGTGGCCGAGGACGAGGGCCTGACGGCGGCGATCGACAACCTGCTGCTGTTCCGCTGCGCCCAGATCGTGCGGCGGCTCGCGCGCCAGGACCGACGGGTCGGGGTGTTCTGCAACATTGCCCTGACCTCGCTGGCCGATGAGGTCTTCTTCCCGCAGTTCCTGGAATTCCTGAACGAGAACCGGGACCTGAAGGACTCGCTGATCTTCGAGCTGGGTCAGGCCAACTTCGACGTGCGCGGCGCGGTCGAGGCCCGCAACATGGCCAAGCTGGCCGACCTCGGCTTCCGCTTCTCCATCGACAAGGTCCAGACCCTGGACCTGGACTTCGCCGATCTTCAGCGGGCCGACGTGAAGTTCATCAAGGTCTCGGCCGAACTGCTGCTGGAACAGCTGCTGGACCTGGAGGCGGCCCCGGCCAATCCGCGCCTGCGCGACATCCATCCGCAGGACTTCTCGGAGCTGGCCCGCCGCTACGGCTTGCAGGTCATCGCCGAAAAGGTCGAGGCCGAGCGCCAGATCGTCGACATCCTCGAGCTCGACGTGTCGCTGGGACAGGGCCATCTGTTCGGCGAGCCGCGCGCCATCAAGGAGCAGGTCCTGGCCGAGGCCGAGCCGCCGAGCGAGTTCGTGCGCAACACTCTGATCCAGCAGACCGGCGGACGTAGGCGGTTCGGCTAGGGCCTGCCCTGATGCTCTGAAAGCGCGGCCTCAGGAGCGTCAGGAGCCTCACGCCGATCGCGGTGAAGGCGCCGCGCCGCGGATCGCGCCTGTGCTCGTCACAATGTCAAAGACCGGCCACCAGTGTGAGGCCGTCGCGGCGAGCGGGGAAAAGCGGGCCACAGAAAATCGGCTAGTCCAAACGTATCAAGGCCTTGGCCGCTACGTCGATGAGCGTTCGCGTCGGATGGACAGGCTCAGCCTGTCGCGCTGTCCGCGTCGTCGCCGGGAGCCCTGGCCTGTTCCCTAGGCGCGCCGGTGTTGTTGACCCCCTTGGACGGTTCGCCCGCGGGGGCGTCACCCTTTGGGCGCGCCTCCCTGAGCGACGGGCCAAGGCCGGCGAGGTGACGGTCGGAGGCGGCCTGGGCGTCGTCGCGCTCGGAGCCGGACGCCGAGCCTCCCTGAAGGGAACCCGCGCGTGTGTCGGAGCCGACGTCGGAGCCGCTAAGGGCGTCGCGGGCTGCGTCCTCGTCGTCCGGGGCGGGCTCGGGGTCCGGCTGAGGCGTAGTCACGGCGGGGTTCTGTTCGGTCTCGCGCTCACGCGGTTCGCCAAGGGGCGCGGGGGGCTGATCGGTCATGGGGGTGCTCCTGCTCCGAAGCTAAGCGGTTGCCATGCAGGGCGGTTCCGTAGGTCGCTTGTCATCCCGGACGCAGCCCGCAGGGCGGAGAGGCAGGGACAAGGGGGCGCTTTCTGTGTCGCTTCCGGCCATGCACGTGGATGACCCGACCCTTGTCCCGGATAGCCCTTAGGGCTTCCGGGATGACAAAAATTGGGGAGTGGGCGCGTCCCGGCTCTCCGCTTCGCTTCGGCCGGGATGACAAGCTACCGGTGCAACACCCGGGTCAATGGCTTGGCCTTGCGGGAGCAACCGGGCATGGTTGTGGGATGGGACGCCGCGCCTTTCTGCCCGTGTTGCTCGCCACCGCCGTCACCGCATGCGCCACGGTGGAGCCACCTCTGCCTCCGCCCAGTCTCGAACGGATCGTCTACCAACCGCACTCGGCGCTTATTTGTGGAAGTCCATGCCCGGTGCGCATCGTCACGGTCACTGCTGATGGTCGAGCTTGGGTCGAGACCGGCCACTGGATTGATCGAGAGAATTGGCGGATCGACCATCGCGAGGTTGTTCGGATCATGCCTGGCGCCTTTGGCCGTGTGCGAGAGGCGTTGGCTCCATTTCGTCCGGACGGAGATGAACGTGCGAGTTCATCCGAGTGCTTGGAAGTAGCTTACGATGTGGGCGGAGCTACCGTCACATGGATCGACGGAACAGGTTCGGTCGAGCGCGTGGTCGATTTCGGCTGCGAGAACGAGCAAGCGATAGCCGCTGCCTTCGGCGAAATCCAACTGCTGCTGGAGCACTCCTACTAGCACCCAAAAGAAAAGGGCCGGATCGCTCCGGCCCTCTCCAGCGTCCTACTTCCCGAACAGCTTGGCCCAGCGGGGCTTTTCGCGGCTCTTCCAGGCGCCGCGGTGATAGGCGTCCGAGCCGATCAGCGGGACGACCGTGGTGGCCTCGGCGAAGACCATCTGTTCGTAGGTGGTCGAGACCTTGCCCCAGGAGGCGGCTTCCTTGAGCGTGGACGACGAGCAGGCGCCGTCGCGCACGTCCGCGACCGTGATCTGGACCGCGTACTTGTGCATGTCGGCCTCGACGCCGAGGATCTCGGCGCAGACGACGGTGTCCTGGGCGAAGTTCTTGGGCACGCCGCCGCCGACCATGAACAGGCCGGTGGTGCCGGCCGCGATCTTGATGT
>CAMLNT010000075.1 GCA_946481425.1 uncultured Brevundimonas sp. | reverse complement strand
GGCGGACGATACGATCAAGGCACTGGCCTAGAGCCAAAGCCTAAGCGAACCCCCGCCGGAACCATCCGGCGGGGGTTTTCTTTTGGGAGAAGCGCAAGGCTCCGCTAAAGGTCCCCTCATGGCTTCCAGACGTTCCGGCTGCGGCATTCCCGGCCTCATTCTGCTCATCCTTCTCGTCGCCGGCGGATGGAGCGGCTACTGGTTCTATCTCTCCGGTCAGATCCGGCAGGGGCTGGCCCAGACCGAGACCCGTCTCGAGGCCGCCGGCTGGCGGATCGAGCACGGCGAGCCGCGCATCGACGGCTGGCCCTTCCGCATCCAGGTGGTGATGGGCGATGTCGAGGTGATCGCCCCGTCCGGTCACGGCATCCGCGCGCCTGAACTGCGCACCGAGGCGACGGCCTATCAGCTCGACCGCTGGGTTATTCTCGCGAACGAGGGGCTGGAGCTCGGCCGCGCCGCCAAGGGCTGGGTCGCTGTCGAAGGCGAGGCCTTGCGCGCGTCGATCTCGGGCCTCAGCCGCACCCCGCCGCGCGTGGTCATCGAGTTCAACCAGCCCCGCTTTTCGCCCACCGCCGGCTCGCAGCCCTTCCCGATCACACAGGCCGAGCGGCTGATCATCAACCTGATTCCCGACGCGACAGACGGACAGGCCGGTCTCCTGTTCGACCTCGAGAACGCCACGCCACGCCCGGACGGCGTGCTGGCCTCGATGTCCGAAAATCGCGTCTTCAGCCTCTCGGCCGAAGGCGTCGCCAATCAGTCGGGCCTGCTGCGCGGCGCGACCTGGAGCGAGGCCTTGGCAGCCTGGAGCCGCGAGGGCGGCGCCCTCAGCCAGGTTCGGCTCGAGGCCACCGCAGAGGACGACTTCGCCCGCGGCCAGTCCGACCGCCTGTCAGCCGACACCAACGGCCGGCTGGTGGGTGATCTGCAGGTCCATCTGCGAGGCGGCACGGCCCCGATCGCCGGCATGGCAAGGGCGCCCGGCGTCGACCCTCGCGCGGCCGCCGCTGTCGCCGTCGGAGCCCAGCTCACCTCGGGCTTCCGCGGCGAGACCAATGTGCTGCTGCGGTTCTCGAACGGACGAACCATCGTGGGCCCCGTCAGCCTGGCGCCCGCGCCCAAGGTGTTCTGATTGGTGGAGCCTGCCGATCTCGATCCGCTGGCGGCGCGTCTGAGGGACCTGCTGGGTGATCTCGGGCCCATGCCGCTGACGCCCGACGCCGCGGCCCGACTGATCCGCGAAACGTCGAAGGCGCATCCGGACCTTCCTCCCGGCCTGATCGCGGCCGTCCTCCGCGAGGTCGAGTCCGCGGCCCGACCGGCCATGGTTTCGGTCCACGGCCCCGGGGCCGACGCCTTCGCGCGCGGGCGTTTCGGCTATCGCGCCCGCATCGCTCAGGTGGCGGACGCCCGCGCTGCGGTCGCCTCGGCGCGCGCCGGTGCGCGGGCGGTGATCGCGCTCGATCCGCGTGATCCATGGTGGGCCCGCCTGCTCGCCGAGCCGCAGCTTTCGATCATTGATGACGACCTGACCGGCGACGGCCTCAAGCCGGGACTCTTTGTCGTGGCCCGCCAGTGGTCGGAGCCTTCGGGGGACGACCGGACCTGGTGGATCACTGATGCGCCCAGCCCTTCCGCGGTAGAGGCCGCCCTGTCCGCCCTCGGCTTTGCGGCGCGCTACGCGCTGGCGATCGGCGGGGTGGGATTGTTCCAGATTTCGGGCTACGTCCAGCCTGGTGACACGCGACTGGCCCAGGCTCCGGGGCGGTTGACCGGCGTGATCGGTGCGGTCCCCGCCGCGCCCCGATGACAATTCCGTTTGTTTGCCTCCCGGCCAAGCTCGGCTAAAGCCCCCTGATGACCCAGACCCCCGCGCCCAAGTCCGGCATCCTCGACATCGCTCCCTACGTCGGCGGCAAGTCCAAGATCGAGGGCGTGGCCGAGCCGATCAAGCTGTCGTCCAACGAGAACCCGCTGGGCCCGGGGGAGAAGGCGCGCGAGGCCTTCGCCGCGGCCATCGAACGCCTGCACCTCTACCCCGAGGGCCGCGCCTCCAAGCTGCGCCAGGCCGTCGCGGACAAGCACGATCTGGAGCCGGAGCGCCTCGTCTTCGGCAATGGCTCGGACGAGGTCTTCGCCCTGCTGAACCAGGTCTATCTGACGCCGGGCGACAACATCGTCACCGGCCAGTACGGCTTTCTCGCCTACCGCATCTCCGCCAGGGCCAACCAGGCCGAGATCAAGCTGGCGCCCGAGCCCAACCTGAAGGCCGAGGTCGACGGCCTGCTCGAGCTCGTCGATGAGCGCACCCGCCTCGTCTATGTCTCCAACCCGGCCAATCCGACCGGCAGCTGGAATTCCGGCGCCGAGATCCGCCGCCTGCACGAAGGCCTGCCGGAGAACGTTCTGCTGGTTATCGACGAGGCCTACGCCGAGTACGTGACCGAGCCTGACTGGCAGAGCGCTCTTGAGCTCGCCCGCACGGCCACCAACGTCATCGTCACCCGCACCTTCTCCAAGATTCACGGCCTGGCCGGCCTGCGGGTCGGCTGGGGCTACTGCCCGCTACCGGTCGCCGAGGCCGTCGACCGCATCCGGCTGCCCTTCAACAACAACATCCCGGCCCAGGAAGCGGCCCTCGCGGCCATGTCCGACGACGAACATGTCGAGAAGTCGCGGGCTCTGGTCCAGCAATGGCGCCCGCGCCTGACCCAAGCCATCAAGGGCTTCGGCTTCGAGGTCTTTCCGTCGGCCGGCAACTTCGTGCTCGTGCGTTTCCCGGACGCAAAGCGCAACGCCCAGGCTGCCGACGCCTTCCTGCATTCGCGCGGCATCATCGTGCGCCCCGTCGGAGGCTACGGCCTGACCGACTGCCTGCGCATCACCGTCGGGACCGAGGACGAGAACCGCGCCCTCCTCGACGCGCTCAGCGAGTTCGCCGCGAGCTGACATCCGCCCCACAACGCAGCATTGCACCCGGCTGCGTGCGATGTAGTGTCGTCTCTCGCGTTGGGGGACCTGCATGACGACTGTGGTGTTTGAGCGTCAGGTGTCCTTCGGCTGGCGCGCGCTCCTTGATTTTTTGCCGCCTGGAACCGCCGGGGCCGCCGACCGGATGGGTCAGGTCATTCAAGGCTCCACGACGGTCTGGGTCGTGCGCGGAACTGCCGCGGCCGGCGAGTATGCGGGCTGGACCATCCGCTTCCGTCCTACGCCGGGCCAGTCGTTCTCTGACGTGCAGGGCGGTTTTCCGCCCGAGGGGGTCGATCAGGCCGAGGTGCGCGACGCGCAGGGCCAGCTTGTGGCCACCTTCACCATGCTGTTCCAGGATGGAGGTCTCCGCTTCGGCACGGTTCAGGGCGACTGGTTCAGCGCCAGCGACCAATTCACCGGATCCAGTGTGGCCGACGTGATCGAAACGGGGGCCGGCCACGACATCATCTGGGGCCTCGCTGGAGCGGATCAGCTGTCAGGGGGCGCTGGCAACGATTCTCTCTACGGCGGAATCGGAGCCGATATTCTAAATGGCGGAACCGGCCAGGATAACGCTGTCTACGACTTCTATTCGTTTCAGGTGACCTGGACCCGGTCGGGCGACACAGTCACCGTCACCTCGCCTGACGGCGTGGACACGCTCACGGGCGTGGAACTGCTCGTCTTCAATGACAGGTCCGTCGAGATTGGCGTGCCGGAGATCGAGACCACGACCGGCTCCGACGTCATCGTCCTGCCTCACAGCACGGGCGAAACCGTCATCCCCTCCAGCGAGGGAGATGACTTCTACTTCTGGTCGGGCGCCGGAACGGTGCGCGGCGACGCGAACGATGCAGGCATCGACACCTTCCTGACGCAGGGCTCTGTGTCGCTGGAGACCCTGCCAGGTGTGGAGAACCTTATGGCCCGCTGGAATCCAGCGGTGACGAGCTATCCGGTCTATCCAACATCTGGCTTCGTGTACGGCCTCTGGCTGCCCGCTGGTCCCGCGTACTGGGGTCTGCCCTCCGGCCCCCTCAACCTCACGGGCAACACTCTCGACAACATGATCATCGGCGGGTCCGGCAGCGACGTGATCCGGGGTCTGGGCGGTCACGACCGCCTCTTCGGCTACGATGGTGACGATCGCATCGAGGGCGGCGCGGGTAACGACTGGATCGAGGGCGGCCGGGGCGCGGATCGGCTCTTTGGCGGAGAGGGCAGCGACACCTTCGCGATCAGCTACTACGGCAACCGCCACCACAATCCCGGCGCCGACATCATCGAGGACTTCAATCCTCTCCAGGATCGCCTGTATTTCGACGGCCGCTCGGTTCTCGATGCGTGGGACCAATACCTGACGTGGACGCAGGTGGGCGCCGATACGGTAATCTCGCACATGGGCGGCACGGTCACGCTGCGGAACGTGTCGGCTTCGCAGCTCACCTCGGCCAACGTCATCGAGGGCGCTCCCTCGCTCGGCTTCGCATCCGACCGCGTGCAGGTTGAGGTCATCGATTCCGAATTCACGGGCTCCAACGGCAACAATGCCGACCTTTGGGACTATTTCGGGCTCGACGGCCTGACCCACCCGATCAGCCAGGTTCAGGTGAGCACCTCGACCCCGGACTTCCTCGAGCTCAGGGTCATCGTCTACCAGGCGTCCATGGTCATGTGGGTCAAGTTCTGGCGGGAGCCGTCGACGGGCTACGTCACTGCCATTTCGATCCACGATGACTTCGCCGCCCAGAATGTCTGGATCTCCAACATCGGTGGGCTTCAGCTCACGGCCGACGACATCATCGCCGACCCGTCGCTGGTCTTCGCGCAAGGCGTAGATATCCGTGGTGAAACGGAATCAAACGTCATGCGCACAGGCGACGGGGGCGATTCCCTGGTCGGCGGCTGGAATGACGACCATCTCGACGCCGGCCGCGGTGACGCCGACATCGACGGCAAGCAGGGTACGGACTGGGCCCGGATAGATTTCTCGGACCGCTCGCAAGGGCTGGTCTTCGACCACAATACGAGCCTCGCCACCGCCTTGGTCGGCGGCGTGTCCGCCGCGCGCCTTCGCTCGATCGAGCGTGTCGAGGTTGTCGGCACTGCCCATCGCGATGAGATCTCCGGTTCATCTCTGGACGACGTCCTCGACCTGGGCCGGGGCGGAGGCTTCGCCGATGGTCGTGGCGGAGACGACTTCGTCCGCGCCGATCTGTCCGACCAGACGACCGGCCTGACCTATACCCACAGCGCCGACGCCGCCGTGCGGCGCGGCTCGGAATCCCTGGTATCGATCCGCAATGCCGAACGCGTCGGCCTGATCGGAGGTTCGGGCGCGGACCTGTTCACAGGCGGCGCCGGCGCCGACCGTTTCGACGGCGGGCTGGGCGATGACGTCCTGGACGGCGGCGGCGGCGACGACACCTTCATCCTGTCAGGTGGGCTGGATCGCCTCGTCGGCGGCGAAGGGGCCGATACGCTGATCTACGCTGGTCCCGTCGGACTGACTATCGATCTGAGCCTGACAACCGAGCAGGACACGGGCGCCGGGCGCGTCATCCTTACCAGCGTCGAGAACGTCACCCTGACGGGCCCGTCCGGCGCGACCGTTCGGGGGTCCGCGAGCGCCAACCTGATCATGACCGGCTCGGGCGACGACTCGATATCGTCCGGCGATGGCGACGACGACATCTTCTCGGGCGCAGGCGATGCCTACATCGAGGCCGGCTCCGGCGATGACTACGTCTTCGCCGGCTGGCAGGACGTGGGCTTCTGGCGGCCGGGAACCGGAGACCACGAGGTCTGGCTTGGCTCGGGAAACGACACCTTTGTCGGAAGCCTCGGCGACGACATCGTTCAGGGAGGAGATGGTGGCGACTCTGTATCGGACGAGGGGGGCCAGAACCGGTTCTATGGCGGCGACGGCGACGACAGCGCCAACTATGGCGGTGGCGATGACTGGGCCGATCTCGGAGACGCCACTGGCCGACAGAGTTTCCAGGGCGGGCATGGCGATGACTACGTCCGGGTCGGCAATGGCGGCTATGCGACGCTCGCCGGGGCCGCGGGCGACGACGAACTCCACGGCGGCGATGGGAACGACACGCTCGTCGGCGACGACGTCTATGACGTGCTGGAACTGCAGGGATCGGACCGCCTGTTTGGCTACGACGGCGCCGATGTGATCGAGGGCTATTTCGGCGACGACTGGATCAATGGCGGCAATGGACGGGACCGGCTCGTCGGCGGCGCCGGGTTCGACATCGCCGACTACGACGGGCACTCCACCGCCGTGACGGTCGACCTGGAAATGATGTACGACTATCCCGGCTCGCCGAACCCCGACTATCTCGACGGCTTCGAAGGGCTGATCGGCAGCCAGTTCGGCGACAGCCTTTCCGGCGCAAACGGCGCCAATCACCTGTTTGGCCAGGTCGGCTCCGATATCCTGGTCGGACGTGGCGGGGACGACCTGCTCGACGGCGGCTCGGGCGACGACCAGATCGACGGGGGCTCCGGCAACGATGTCGCACGCTTCAGCGGCGCGCGCTCCGCCTACACCATCACTCAGGACGGCGAGTGGATGGTCATCACCGGGCCGGATGGCGTCGATCGCCTGCGTGGCGTGGAAATCCTGCATTTCACCGACGGCGCGGTCGCGGCACAGGGCGGGGCGATCGTGCCTGGCACGGCCGGTGATGACACCCTTTCCGGCGGCCCGAGCGGGGAGCTGTTGCTCGGCGTCGGCGGCGACGATTCTCTGAACGGCGGCGCGGGCGACGATGTTCTGGTCGGTGGCGAGGGCTTCGATATCCTGACCGGCGGCGCCGGCGCGGACGAGTTCCGCTTCGACTATCGCTCCGAAAGCTGGGCGGGATCGCCCGACTTCATCACTGACTTCGAATCTGGCGCTGACCGGATCGTCGTCAATGACGCCGGCCACAATACCCTGATCTACTACTCGAACGGCCAGAGCCAGGTCTTCTTCGACCCCGTCTATTTCTCGGGGAGTCCGATGGACCCAAACCCGCCGCCTCCGCCCTTCGGTTACCGTTTCGAATATGGCGGGACGCTCGACTACAACCAGCGGATCATCGTCAACGGTCACGTCGCCGCCACAGATGTCGTGCGCAACGGCGGAACCCTCTACCTCTATGGCGACGCGAGCGCCCAGACGATTCGGGGATCGGCCGAGCGCGAGTTCATCGATGGCTGGAGCGGCGATGACATCCTCCTCGGCCTGGGTGGCGACGACATCCTGCACGGCTGGTACGGAGACGATGTGCTCGAGGGCGGGGCCGGCGCCGACGAGATCGACGGATCGATCGGCAGCGATACGGCGTCCTATGCCGGATCCGGCGCGGGGGTGACCGCGCGGCTCGACGGCGTGGCGTCCAGCGGCGGCGACGCGGCGGGCGACATTCTCCTCTACATGGAGAACCTGAGGGGCTCTGCCTTCAACGACATCCTGATCGGCTCGTCGGAGGGCAACCGGCTGGAGGGTCTGGCGGGCAACGACACCCTCAACGGCGGGGCCGGGGCCGATGTCCTGGATGGCGGGGCGGGAACGGACCGGGTCGCCTATTCGACGTCCTCGGCCGGGGTCGTGGCGCGGCTCGACGGAGGGACCAGCACCGGAGGAGACGCCCAGGGCGATGTGCTGATCAGCATCGAGAACCTGACCGGCTCGCTGCATGCCGATACCCTGTATGGCTCAAACGGCGCAAACCTGCTGCAGGGCTACGACGGGAACGATCTGCTGATCGGCGGGCTGGGCGCGGATCGGCTGGAGGGCGGGGCCGGGATCGACCGGGCCTCCTACGCCTTCTCGACCAGCGGCGTGACGGTTCGGCTCGACGGGGGAACGGGCGTGGGCGGTGAGGCGCAGGGCGATGTGCTGGTCGACATCGAGAACCTCACCGGCTCGGCCCAGGCCGACCATCTGACCGGGTCGGCTGTGGCCAACAGTCTGTCGGGCGGGCTCGGCGACGATACGCTGGACGGAGGCGCGGGGGACGATGTCCTTGAGGGCGGCTATGGCCGCAACAGCCTGACCGGGGGCGCGGGCGAGGATGTGGCGGTCTATGCGGGCCGGATGCAGGACTATGTGATCACCTACCAGGGGAACACGGCCCGGATCGTCGGCAAGGGGATCGACGATACGCTGCGCGATGTGGAGCTGATGCGGTTCTCGGACGGGTCGGTGGAGTTCGGGCTGATCGTGTGCGAGCCGGGCGCTGGTGGGGCCCAGGCCAAGCCGGCCTCGCCCTCGGTCCTGCCGCCGCTGGAGGTCGAGCCGGACCCACTGGTCCTGCCAGGAGCCTTCGAGGGCAAGGCGAAGGCCGACGAGGAGCCGGTGATCTGCCCGCCGCGGGATGAGGCCCTGCCCCTTGCCCCGCCGGAATGGGACCTGGCCGAGATGGGCCTGTCCGACTTCGGCGGGCGGGACCCGCACAGGGTCCCGGCGCCGGTGGACTGGCTGATCTAGCAGGCCTGTCCGGCGGCCCAGCCGGAGGACCAGGCCCACTGGAAATTATAGCCGCCGAGCCAGCCGGTGATGTCGACGGCCTCGCCGATGCAGTAGAGGCCGGGGACGGCCTTGGCCTGCAAGGTCGTCTGGTCGAGGCCTTCGGTGGCGATGCCGCCCAGAGTGACCTCGGCGGTGCGGTAGCCCTCGGAGCCGACCGGCTTGACGGTCCAGGCGTTGACGGCGTGGTCGAGCCTCCGCAGGGCCTCGTCCTTCAGGTCGCCGAGCCGGCCGTCGATCCCCTCGCGCCGGCAGATCCAGTCGCCCAGGCGGCGCGGAACGATGAGACCGAGCGCGGTCTGGACCGCCTGTTTGCCGTTGGCCTGTTTGAGGGCCTTGAGCTCGGCGAAGACGTCGGCGTCGGGGGCCAGGCTGGCGGTGATCGCCTCCCCTTCCCGCCAGTAGGAGCTGATCTGGAGCACGCTGGGCCCCGAGAGGCCGCGGTGGGTGAAGAGGAGCCCTTCGCGGAAAGACGTCTTGCCAGCCCTGACCACCGCATCGACCGAGAGGCCGGAGAGCTCCTTCGTCTCTTCCAGCAGGCCTGCCTCGAAGGTCAGGGGCACGAGGCCCGGGCGGGTCTCGGTGACGCGCAGGCCGAACTGGCGGGCGGCCTCGTAGGCCCAGCCGGTCGCGCCCATCTTGGGGATCGACTTGGCCCCGGTCGCCAGCACGAGCGACGTGGCCCGGACGGATGATCCGTCGGTAAGCCGGACCTGGAAACCGTCGGCCATCTCGGCCACGCCGATCCCGAGGCGGAGGGTCACGCCCGCCTCGCGCATGCCGTCCGTCAGCATACGGATGATCTCTTTGGACGAGCCGTCGCAGAAGAGCTGGCCCAGGGTCTTTTCGTGCCAGGCGATGCCGGCGCGGTCGACGCGGGCGATGAAGTCCCGCTGGGTGAAGCGCTTGAGGGCCGAGGTGGCGAAGCGCGGGTTCTCGCCCAGCATGGCGTGGACCCCGGCGCCCAGGTTGGTGAAGTTGCACCGCCCCCCGCCCGAGATGCGGATCTTCTCGCCGGGCGCGCGGGCATGGTCGACGACCAGCACGCGCCGGCCCCGGCGCCCGGCCTCGATGGCGCACATCATGCCGGCGGCCCCGGCCCCCACGATCAGGACGTCGTACGTCTCCATGGGTCCCGTCTAGCCGCTTGGGGGCGCGGGAGCCACGGGGCGGGGCGGCCGTGAGGCTGTGAAAGTGCGGCCTCAGGAGCCTCAGGAGCCTCATGTCGGTGTCGGTGTCGGTCCGAAAACACACCGACACCACCGACAGGACCGACACCCGGCGCGGGGTGTCGGTGTCGGTGTCGCTCGAACGGACACCAACACGACCGACAGGGGCGACAGGCGCTCCGCGCCTCGCCCCCTGCCCTGTCCGGATCGATCCCATCTCACGGCGCCAGTTTGGGGCCTGTGCGGGTGGCGGGGACAAAACGCCGCGCGGGGGACGGCGATCCCGGCGGAGCAAGGGGATCGCGAGGCGACGAAGCGGGCGTTCAGCGCGCTCCGCGAGGCCCCTTGGCGAGGACGAAAGCGTCGCCATATGGACCGGAAGCGTTTTCACCGGCCGGGATTTCCGATGACGACCTACCTCCTGCTCGCCTTGGGCGTGGTGCTGCTGACCGTGGGCGGCGACACCCTTGTGCGGGGGGCGTCGACGGCGGCGCGGAGTCTGGGCGTTTCGCCCCTGCTGATCGGGCTGACGCTGGTGGGCTTCGGCACCTCGACGCCGGAACTGGTCACCAGCCTGACCGCCGCCATGGCCGGCTCGCCCGGCATCGCGGTCGGCAATGTGGTGGGCTCCAACACCGCCAACATCCTGCTGATCCTGGGGCTGACGGCCCTGATCGCGCCGATCGCGGTGGACCGGGCCGCCTTCCGGCGCGACGGGGCGATGCTGGTGATCGCGGCGCTGGTCTGTGGCGCCGCGGTGCTGGCCGGGACAATCGGCCTCGTCTGGGGCCTGGCCATGATCGCGGCCCTGATCGCCTATGTGGTCTGGGCCTGGCTGGGCGAGCGCAATGCGAAGGACGCCGAGCGCGACAAGTTCGAACATATCGCCGAGGACGCGCCCGACGCCCGCGGCGGCCTTTGGGCGGGCCTGGCGCTGGCGGCGCTCGGCATCGGCCTGACCATCGGCGGGGCGCATCTGCTGGTGAACAGCGCCATCGTCCTGGCGCGCGACCTGGGGGTGTCGGACACGATCATCGGCCTGACGGTGGTGGCGGTGGGCACCTCCCTGCCCGAGCTGGTCACCTCGGTCGTGGCGGCCGTGCGGCGACACGGCGACGTGGCCATCGGCAATGTCATCGGCTCCAACATCTACAATGTGCTGGGCATCCTGGGCGTCACGGCCGCCGTC
>CAMLNT010000074.1 GCA_946481425.1 uncultured Brevundimonas sp. | reverse complement strand
AAGTGGACGTCATCGTGCTGGACGTGGACGCCTCCAAGCGCCGCATCTCGCTGGGTCTCAAGCAGGCTCAGGACAATCCGTGGGACGCCTTCCTGGCCGCTCACCCCGTCGGCTCGACCGTCGAGGGCGAAGTCAAGAACGCCACCGAGTTCGGCCTCTTCCTGGGCCTGGACAACGACATCGACGGCATGGTGCACCTGTCGGACATCGACTGGAACGCGCCGGGCGAAGAAGCCATCCAGCGCTACCGCAAGGGCGAGATGGTCAAGGCCAAGGTCCTGGACGTCGACGTCGAGAAGGAACGCGTCTCGCTCGGCATCAAGCAGCTGGGCGGCGATCCGCTGGAAGGCGACGCCTTCACCCGCGGCCAGACCGTGACCGTGACGGTCACCGAGGTCACCTCGGGCGGCATCGAGGTCAAGTTCGGTGACGACGACGCGCCGGCGACCGCCTTCATCCGCAAGTCGGACCTGTCGCGCGACCGCGCCGACCAGCGCCCCGAGCGTTTCGCCGTCGGCGATCGCGTGGACGCCCTGGTGACCGCCGTCGACCGCGCCACCCGTCGCATCTCGGTGTCGATCAAGGCTCTGGAGATGAAGGACGAGAAGGAAGCCGTCGAGCAGTATGGCTCGCAGGACTCGGGCGCTTCGCTCGGCGACATCCTGGGCGCCGCGCTGAAGGAAAAGGCCACCAAGTCCTGATCGGACCTGTAGCCTGAAGGAAACAGCCCCGTCCGGATCGCCGGGCGGGGCTTTTTCATGATCGCAGTTAAGTGCGAATCCCTCTTTTTCCCTCGAACCGCGAAGGCTAGTGTTCGCGACCGGACGGGGGGTCCTGGGAGCGCCCATTGCGGGCTGGGGATGCGATGATCAAATCCGAGCTCATCGACAAGCTGGCGGCCGAGAACCCGCACCTGACCCAAAAGGATGTCGAAAAGATCGTCGGCGTCATTCTCGACCGCATGACCGATGCCCTGTCCGAAGACGGCCGCGTCGAGCTTCGCGGCTTCGGCGCCTTTTCGGTTCGGTCGCGTCCCGCGCGCCAGGGCCGCAATCCCCGCACGGGCGAAACGGTCAGCGTCCCGGCCAAGTCCGTGCCGTTCTTCAAGAGCGGCAAGGAGCTTCGCGAGCGTCTGAACGCCGACTAACCTCGGAGCGCTTTCGCGTGGGCGGGCCTTCTGGGTCCAGGCTGCTGCGCCGCGAATTGTCCACGTCTGGCGCCCAGATTGTCCCGCAGTATCCACCGTGTCCCCGTCCCGCTTGTCCTGCTTTGACAAGACGCTGAGAGCGTGAGCCTCACTGTCGGACGGACCTTTTCAGGTCGTCTGGAAAGCCGTTAGACTTCGCGCCTGCACAGGAGGCGCCGGCCGTGAGTATTTTCAGCGAATTCCGCGAGTTCATCAGCCGCGGCAATGTCGTCGATCTGGCGGTCGGCGTGATTATCGGCGCGGCCTTCGGCAAGATCGTCACCAGCCTGGTCGAACAGGTGGTCATGCCGCCGATCGGTCTGGTGCTGGGCCGGGTCGACTTCTCGGAACTGAAGTGGGTTTTGGCCCCCGAGAACCCGGCCACCGAGGCGATCGAGGAGGTGGCGATCCAGTACGGCGCCTTCATCAACACCCTGATTCAGTTCCTCATCGTGGCCATGGTGATCTTCCTCATGGTCAAGGCGATCAACAAGTTGCGCCGCGAGCAGGCTGCACAGCCGGACCCGGCGCCCGCCGCGCCGACGCCAACCGAGGCCTTGCTGACCGAGATACGGGACGAGTTGAAGAAGCGCTCCTAGGCCGCGAGGCCTGCTGACTGCATCAGCGGGCGAAGAGCCGCCAGCGTCTGAGGCTCGCTGGACAGCTCGGTCCGGCTGTCGGCATGGCGGAGAAGCTTCATCGCCTCGGCCTTGGCGCGCTCCGACGCTGGCCCGGTGGGACAGCTCAACCCGCTGGCCATCCGCAGGAGCAGGGTGAGCCGCTGCCCCACCGGCGCGCGGGCGCGCGAGAGCTGGAGGACGACCCTCCCGTCCGCCTCGATCGCGTCGCCAATCCGGCCAAGCGCCTCGGCAATGTCGGTCTCGTCCTTCTCGGTCAGCTCACACGCGCGGACCCGCGTCTGCAGCTCCGCCAGGGTCGCCAGCCGCTGGCCGGCGCCGACGTCGCTCTCGCGCAGGCTGCGCTCGAACCTCAGGGCGGTCACGGCCGCGGACAACCAGCGCGCGGCGCTCCGCTTGGCGGAACCGCCGGTCACGTTCTCGCACAGCCGGACCAGCAGGTTCACCTCGTCAAGCGGCACGGGGCAGCCGCCGACATACGCTTCGACGAAATCAGCGCTGACCAGCGCCTTGGATCGCTCGGCGAAGGCGAGCTGCGCCTCTTCCAGGGTCAGGAAGCGGCCGGCTGACGCTGTCAGCACCATGGCGAGCGCCCGCAGAATCTCGATCTCGCCAGCCGGATCTGTGGGGCGCAGGCGGCGCGGCCCCATCAGTTCGCGCAGGACCCGCCGCGAGAGGCCGCCTGCCAGCAAGCGATACTGACCCTGAGCCATGTGGCGGCCCAGACGGAGGGCCGGACCGTCCAGATCGGGAATGGTGGCGGCGAAGGAAGCGTCGGCGCGCGAAAGAAGCTCGACCTCTTCGGGAGCTGCCATGCGCACCAGCGCGGCCAGCTGGCCGCCGAGATCCAGCGACGGTCCCAGGACATCGGCTAGGCCCTCGCGAAGGGCCAGGATTTCGCTCGTCGCCTGCTCGACCGCCACATGGACGAGGGCGGCGGGTTCCGGCTCCTGCGGAGCGGCATCGGCGATGTCCATAAGGACGTCGACCTTGCTGCGCCAACCGCGGACCTTTGACATGGCGCGGGCGACCGCGCCTCCCATGAAGAAGGCGCGCTCCCCTGCGCCGCTCAGGCGACGGGCTGCGTCGGCGACGGACTCGGCCTCGAGATTGGGGAACACCTGGCCGCGGCCCGCCCGCAGAACCCGCTCGCAGGCCTTGTCGACCAGCCGCTGGTAATGCCGGATGATGTCGTGGACCGGCTGGCCCGTGGCCTGGCTTTCCGGCACCGAGACCTTCTGGATGGCGTGCTGGAGCTCAAGGCCGGACGCTTCCAGCATCTCAACGAGGTCAGCGCGGTGCAGCAGTTCGAAAGGCGTTATCCGGTTGCGGCCAAGCCAGTCCTCCAGCACCCGGCCAATCAGCTCGCGGGCGTGGGGGGCATAGAGATCCGGCGGAGCGGTGCAGACCATCAGGGCCTTGTCGTCGCGCGCCGCCTTGGGCCGCGCCGGCTCGGGCGCACCCTTGGTCAGGAGGGTGATGGATTGGAACTCCATCGTCTCGACGTCGAGGGTCTCCTTGGTGACGCGCACCGAGACGGCCCGTTTGTCGGCCAGCATATCTTCCGCGACCTGGACGGCCTGCTCGCGCGACTCGGCCGCGAGCTGGAGTGACCAGGTCGCCTGGGGGGTCTTGCGGGCGAAGACTTCGTAGTGAACCGGGCCAGCCATCCGCCGACCCTGCCATGCCGCGTATTAAGGACGGGTATTCACCGTTTCCGTGAAACTGGCTGGATAGTCCCGCCGTATAGTCGACCGATGCGCAGATCATACCTTTTCCTCGCCCCGCTCGCGTCTGTGGCCCTCGCGGCCTGCGCGACGACGCCCCGACCGGATTCCGGCTTTCTCTCGTCCTATGAAGGGCTGGAGGCCCGGACGGACACCTTGCGGGTGGCCGTCCGGCTACGTGCTGACCAGGAGGCCCTGGGCGCCGTGTCCCGCGTCTATCTGGAGCCGACGGTGTTTCACCCGCCGGGCCTGGTGGCGACCGACCTGGACGAGGATGAACGGCAGGCGGTGCTGAACGAGGTCGACCGGCAGCTCTGCTACGAGTTGAGCGAGCGGTATGAGCTGGTTGATGACCCGTCGGACGATGGCGTGGTCCGTGTCAGGGCGGCCGTGACGGGCGTAGAGGCCACCGACCGGGTTGGTTCGACCGTATCGGCGGCGGCGTCCTGGTTCATCCCGGGTCCGATCGGCATCCGTCCCGGTGGGCTCGGCGCCCTGGCGGCCGAGGCCGAGATGATCATCGACGGCGAACAAGCGGCGGCGCTCGTATGGGCCCGCCAGGCCAATGCGGTGGGCACCGACACCCCTTCCCTGTCGCGTGTCGGCGACGCCCTGCAGTTCGCCGAGCCCTTCGCGGACGACGCCGCGGCGACCATGAGCGCGGAAGGAAGGACCTTCCCCGGCGTCGGGGACCCCGATCCGTGCGCGCGGTTCGGAGCGAGAACCCAACCGATCGGCTTCCTCGCCCGGTTCGCCACCGGCCTCTATGTGCCCGAGGTGTCGAACGGCGGGACCGCGCCGCGGTCTGACGAAGAGCGCTAGAAGGCGCTCTCGCCCGTGATGGCCCGGCCCAGGATCAGGGCGTGGACGTCGTGGGCGCCCTCGTAGGTGTTGACCGTCTCGAGGTTCATGGCGTGGCGCATGACGTGCATCTCGCCGGTGATCCCGGCGCCGCCGTGCATGTCGCGGGCCTCGCGGGCGATGGCCAGAGCCTTGCCGCAGTTGTTGCGCTTCATGAGGCTGATGGCCTCCGGAACCCAGGCTCCGGTGTCGAGCAGGCGGCCCAGCGCATAGGCGCCTTCGAAGCCGAGGAAAATCTCGGTCTGCATATCGGCCAGCTTCTTCTGGACCAGCTGGCGGGCGGCCAGCGGGCGGCCGAACAGCATGCGCTCGGCGACGTAGTCGCGGGTGGCGTGCAGGCAGAACTCGGCCGCGCCCATCGCGCCCCAGGCGATGCCGTAGCGGGCCTTGTTCAGGCAGGAAAACGGGCCGCGCAAGCCCTTCACGCCCGGCAGCAGGTTCTCTTCCGGCACGAAGACGTCGTTCAGGCCGATGTCGCCGGTGATGGAGGCGCGCAAGGATAGCTTGTCGCCGATCTTGTCGGTGGTGAAGCCGTCCATGCCGCGCTCGACGATGAAGCCGCGGATCACGTCATCCAGCTTGGCCCAGACGACCGCGAGGTCGGAAATCGGGGAGTTGGTGATCCAGTATTTGGCGCCGTTCAGCCTGTAGCCGCCGTCGACCTTCTCGGCCTTGGTCTTCATGGAGGCCGGGTCCGACCCGCCGTCGGCCTCGGTCAGACCGAAGCAGCCGATCAGCTCGCCGGCGGCCATGCGGGGCAGGAAGCGCATCTTCTGCTCTTCGGAGCCGAAGGCGTAGATCGGATACATGGCCAGCGACGACTGGACGCTCATGGCGGAGCGATATCCGCTGTCGATGGCCTCGATTTCGCGGGCGATCAGGCCGTAGGCGACATGGCTGGCGCCCGAGCCGCCGTACTGTTCCGGCAGCATGGCGCCCAGAAAGCCCATCTCGCCCATCTCGGTCATGATCGAGCGGTCGAAGGTCTCGTCGCGGAAGGCCTCGACGATGCGCGGCAGCAGCCGATCGCGGGCGTAGGCCCGGGCTGCGTCGCGGATCATGCCCTCATCGTCGGTCAGCCGGCCGTCGAGGTCGAAGGGATCGTCCCAGCGGAAGGTCTTGGTGGGAGCGGAGCCGCCGTCGTGGGCCATGGTCTGGTCTCTGTTCGGTGCTACGGCCTCTCGCGGCCGCGCGGTCTGTGAATTGGGCGCGTGATACGGCAGTATGGATCAAATCACTAGCGGCGGGGACACGCCCAGCGATGTCGGGAATGTTGAAGCGTCTGTTTGTCGACCATCCGCGCGAGGTCGAGGAATCCTATCTGGAGCACATGGCGGCTTCGGGCCGCTTTGGCTTCAAGCTGTTGCGGCTGGCGGCCTGCGCCTTCTGTCACGCGATCGTGCCGGGCCTGTTCAAGACCACGGTCTCCGACGAGATCAAGGCCACGGCCCGCACCATGGGCGTCCGGGCCGACGAAGCCCGCGAGTGCCGGATGCGCGAGGCGGGCGTCTGGGACCCGGGGCTCTAGGCTCCTCGGCGAAGCCGGGCTAGAGCCTGAGCCATGACCAAAGGCCCCCTTTCCGGCGTCGTCGTACTCGACCTTTCGCGCGTGCTGGCGGGGCCTTGGGCAACGCAGATCCTGGCGGACCTCGGCGCCGAGGTGATCAAGATCGAGCGGCCCGGCGCGGGCGACGACACCCGCCTGTGGGGTCCGCCCTTCACCACCCAGACCGGCGGACAACGCGGCGACGCGGCCTATTTCATGGCGGCCAACCGCAACAAGCGGTCCGTCACGGTGGATATGGCCCGGCCCGAGGGGGCGGCCCTGCTCCGGACGCTGGCCGGACAGGCCGACGTCGTGGTCGAGAACTTCAAGACGGGCGGTTTGAAGAAGTACGGGCTGGATTACGCCAGCCTGAGCGCGATCAACCCGAAGCTGGTCTATGCCTCCATCACCGGGTTCGGTCAGGACGGGCCGCTGAAGGACAAGGCCGGCTACGACTACATGATCCAGGCGATGGGCGGCCTGATGTCGATCACGGGCCAGGCCGACGGAAGCCCGGGCGCCGAGCCGATGAAGGTGGGCGTCGCGGTGGTGGACCTGTTCACGGGACTCTATGCGTCCAACGCCATCCTGGCGGCCCTAATGCATGCGCGGGCGACGGGAGTGGGCCAGCACGTGGACGTGGCCCTGTTCGACGTTCAGGCGGCCATGCTGGCCAATCAGGCGACCAACTTCTTCGTCTCCGGCAAGGCCCCGGGGCGGATGGGCAATGCCCATCCTAATCTCGCGCCGTACCAGCCTTTTGCCACAGCGGACGGGGCGGTGGTGGTGGCGGTCGGCAACGACGGCCAGTTCCAGAGCCTGTGCCGGGCCATCGGGGCGCCGGACCTGGGCGAGGACAGCCGCTTCCTGACCAATGCGCTCCGGGTCGAGCACCGCGCGGCGCTGGTACAGGCCCTGGCGCCGCTGTTCGCGGTTCAGGGCACGGACGGCTGGATCGCGACCCTGGAGGCTGCGGGCGTACCCTGCGGGCCGATCAACACGATCGATCGGGTGTTCTCGGAACCGCAGGCGCAACACCGGGGACTCGTCGTCAGCCAGGAACGGACGGACCTGGCGGAGGCCGTGCGGACGGTGGCGAGCCCAATCCGGCTGTCCCAGACCCCGGTCGCCTATGACCGCCCCCCGCCGGCGCTGGGCGCCGATACGGACGCGGTGCTGGCCGGGAGGCTGGGGCTGTCGCCAGACGAGATCGCGCGCCTGAGGGCGGACGGGGCGATCTAGCCGGACTGCAAAAAACACCGTCCAAGTCGACCGGGTCGTCCGGGTCGTCCGGGTCGTCCGCATCATGCAGACGCGGCTCGGCGAAGCCGGCGAGTTCGGGTTGGCGAACGATCACGATGTCAAAGACCACCGACCCAGCGTAACGCCGCGGCCGAGGGTGAGCATATTCAGGGCCGGGATTTCCCGCTTTACCTGCGCCAGCAGGCGGTTGGCGCTCGTGGAAGCGGGGATGAAGCGGTCTAGTTCGCCGCAAACGTCCGGAACGCCGCGATGACCCGCTCATAGACCTCGCGTTTGAAGGGGGCGGCGATGTCGACGACACGCTCGAGTCGTTCCCAGCGCCATTGGTCGAACTCCGGCTCGCCATGGGCGAACAGGTTGATGTCGGCGTCCGTGCCCGTGAAGCGATAGGCGAACCAGATCTGCTTCTGGCCCAGCCAGCCGGGCCGGCCCATGGCGAGGTCCCGTTCGATGATATGCGCCGGGAAGTCGTAGGTGACCCAGTCCTCGGTGCGGGCGAGGTATTCGGCCCGCGTGACACCGGTTTCCTCGGCCAGTTCGCGCCGCGCTGCGGTTTCCAGATCTTCACCGGGATCGACCCCGCCCTGAGGCCACTGCCAGCGGCGGCCATGCGGGATGTCGGCGCGGCGGCCGATCCAGGTCAGACCCTCGGCGTTGAACAGGACGACGCCGACGTTCGGACGATGTTGCGGGAAGCCGTCTTCGGTCACGAAGCCCGGCGTACGCCCGAGCGGACCGCCATGGAAGAGGCGGGAGCCAGCTGGATGCCGCGATCGTTCAGTCCCTGAACCCATCGGACGGCGGTCGCGACGGTGGACGGGAACAGCAGGCCGGTTCCCATGGCCTGACCGTTGGAGCGGGCTGCGGCTTCAAGCCCGTTCAGGGCGGCGAGGATGGCCGCGGGGCTCGGATCCTCATCGATCACGCGATTGGCCGAGGCGCGCGCATAGGCGCCCTGGCGGCTGCGGGCCTGTCCATCGTCGATGAAGGCGAGGCCGCGCGAGCGAAGGCGCTGCATGAAGGGCGTCATGGAGGCGTCCGACGCAAAGAAGGCCGCTCCGAAATAGTTGGAGACGCCGTAGTAGCCGCTGGCGCGGCCCAGCAGCCAGTCGAGACGGCGGTCCAGTTCGTCCACGTCCGCACCCGCAAGCAGGGTGTAGGGACCCGTGTCGTTTTCCGGATAGTCGGAAGGCTCCATCGGAAGCTCAAGGAGAACCTCGTGGCCATCGGCGCGGGCGAGATCGATCCAGCCCTGCAGGCCCTCGGCATAGGCCGAGAAGCTCAGGGTGACCTCGGCCGGCAGACTTTCGATGGCGGCGCGGGTCGCCGGACCGTTCAGGCCCAGGCCGCCGACGATCAGGGCGACGCGCGGTCGGCCGTCCGGCGTAAAGGGACGGGAGTAGGCGGAAAACGGCGTGCGGCCGTCCGAGGCGATCACGGGCAGCGGACCGAACCGGCCCGGCTGGCTCAACCCCGCGATCGGAGCGGCGGCGAGCGGCGCGGCGGGGGGCTGGCGCACGACCGGGCCACTCAGGACCTGGCCCGAGCCCGGGAGTGTGATGACCGCCTCTCCACCCGGCGCATCCGCGCTGGCCGGATCGGTGAGGTCCTGATAGGCGCCGAGCGTGTCGACACCGAAGACCTCGGCGCCCGAGAGGGCGGGCCGCTCAGCGGCCGCTGCGCGCTCGACCTCGGCGCGGGCCGTGGGCGTGCCGGCCCTCGGGTCGCCGATGACGGCGATCAGGCCGCCGGCGGCGCCGATGAAGACGATAGCGGCCAGGGCGACCGCGACCTGCGGCTTTTTGAGGCCCGCCAGAATGGCGCGCGCATTCAGCCGGGCCCGGGGCTCGGGCGCGGAACCGGCGGCGGCGGCCAAGGCGGACTGACGGCGGGCGAACATGACGGCCGGAGTCTGAAGCGGTCGCGGTTAACAAAGGCTATGCGAAGGGCCTCTAGTGCGCCGGCGAAGCCAGTTTCATCAGGATCAGGCCGCCGACGATCATCGCTGCGGCGCTGATGCGCATCAGGCTGAGCGGCTCGTTGAGGACCCAGGCCCCGACGATGAAGGCCCCCACCGCCCCGATGCCGGTCCAGACGGCGTAGGCGGTCCCGAGCGGCAGGGTGCGCATCGACAGCGACAACAGGGCGAAGCTGACGATCATCGCGCCGATCGTGATGATGCTGGGCCACAGGCGGGTGAAGCCCGCCGACTGCTTCATGTAGAAGGCCCAGACGACCTCGAGCACGCCGGCGATGAGAAGATAGATCCAGGCCATGGGTCGGCCCTCCGTGAAAAGGGCCGGGCCGTCCCGGACTTCACCCGCCGCAGCGGGGCGAGGACGTGGCCTCGTCTTGAGCCGGGCTATCTAGGGCGCCGGACCCGAAGGTCAAGTCCGCGCGGCCAGGTCGGCCTCGCGGATCGGCTCGACGGTGACCGCTTCGCGACCGTCGCGGATGGCCAGCTGCAGCCGGAAGGCCTGGGCGATGTTGAGGGCACGGTCCAGGAACAGGTCGGCTACGGCCGGAGGACAATGGGTGCGGACCGTTTCGCGAAACAGCCCGAGCCAGCGATGAAAGTGCTCGTCCTCAAGATCCGGCAGGGCGAGGTGTTTGGGCATCGGCCGGCCGGTGTAGCGCCCGGTCCTGAGCAGGACCGAGGACCAGAAGTCGCACATCCGCGCCAGATGCGCCGGCCAGTCGCCCGGAGAGATGGCGGCGCCGAAGACCGGCGCAAGCTCGGGATCGGCGCGGACCCTGTCGTAAAAGCCGAAGACGACCCGGCGGATCAGGTCTTCATCCAGCCCATGAAGATCTCGCGGTGAGGGAGGCATGGGTGGGATATCGTGACCTCGCAGACGGCGATCAGGCAGCGCTCATTCCTGATCGAGGATTTGATCGAAGGCCCAGGTCGCCGCCTGAAACTTGTCGCGGCAACCCGGGTTGCAGAAGCCGACCACGTGGCCGCGATAGGTGGTCAGGCTGTCGGCCGAGACGGGATCGCCGGACCATGGACAGGTCTGGTTGATGCAATCGGCAAGGAGGAGAGGTTCGTCCGGCATCTCACGCCTCCATCATGCCGGGTCCTGTCCCGGGGATCCATGATCACCGGGACGCCCAGGGATGGCAATGGCCGGGGCGCCGGACCGCCGGGACAAGCCCGGCGGCGGCAGCGATCGGCTCAGGCCGAGACCGCTTCGGAGGCCTCTTCGGCCAGGATGGTCAGGCCGGCGGGCGTGACGTCGGCGAAGCCGCCCTTGACCGTGAAGGTGCGGCGGGTCGAGCCGATGTGGACCACCACTTCGCCTTCACGCAGGGCGGTCATGAAGGGCGCGTGGTTCGGCAGGACGCCGAAATCGCCCTCGACGCCCGGGGCGTCGACCTGGTCGACCTCGCCCGCGAAGACTTCGCGTTCGGGGGCGACCAGGGAGAAGTGAAGCTTGCCGGCCATTACGCCTCAGCCGCCATCTTCTCGGCCTTGGCGACGACTTCGTCGAAGGCGCCGACCATGTAGAAGGCCGCTTCCGGATAGGCGTCGCCTTCACCGTCGCAGATGCGGCGGAAGGACGAGATGGTGTCTTCCAGCGAGACGAACTTGCCCGGCGAGTTGGTGAACTGCTCGGCCACGAAGAACGGCTGCGACAGGAAGCGCTGGATCTTGCGGGCGCGCGAGACGACCAGCTTGTCCTCTTCCGACAGCTCGTCCATGCCCAGGATCGCGATGATGTCCTT
>CAMLNT010000073.1 GCA_946481425.1 uncultured Brevundimonas sp. | reverse complement strand
CCGGCGGCTACGGCCGCGCCTATTTCTCGGCCACCAGCGCCCACACCTGCACGGGTGACGGCAACGCCATGGTGCTGCGCGCCGGCCTGCCGCTGCAGGACATGGAGTTCGTCCAGTTCCACCCGACCGGCATCTACGGCGCCGGCTGCCTGATCACCGAAGGCGCGCGCGGCGAGGGCGGCTATCTGACCAACTCCGAAGGCGAGCGCTTCATGGAGCGCTATGCCCCGTCGGTGAAGGACCTGGCCCCGCGCGACATGGTCTCGCGCGCCATGACCATGGAAATCCGCGAAGGCCGGGGCGTCGGTTCCAAGAAGGACCACATCCACCTGCACCTGGATCACCTCGATCCGAAAATCCTGGCCGAGCGCCTGCCCGGGATTTCGGAATCGGCCAAGATCTTCGCCGGCGTCGACCTGACCAAGGAGCCGATCCCGGTCCTGCCGACCGTGCACTACAACATGGGCGGCATCCCCACGAACTTCCACGGCGAGGTCCTGACCAAGGCCGGCGGCGACCACTCCAAGGTCGTCCCGGGCCTGATGGCCGTTGGCGAGGCCGCCTGCGTGTCGGTCCACGGCGCCAACCGCCTGGGCTCCAACTCGCTGATCGACCTGGTCGTGTTCGGCCGCGCGGCGGGCCTCAGGGCCGCAGAGATTGTCGAGAAGGGCTCGACCCCGGATGTGGCCCCCGCCTCGACCGAGGCCCATCTGGATCGTCTCGACAGCCTGCGCCACGCCAACGGCTCGACCCCGACGGCCGAGCTGCGCCTCAACATGCAGCAGGCCATGCAGAAGGACGCCGCCGTCTACCGGACCGGCGAGACCCTCGAACAGGGCGTCCAGGCCGTCCGCGCCGTGCGCGCGGCGTCGGACGACATCAAGACCACCGACCGCGGCATGATCTGGAACACCGACCTGGTCGAGACGCTCGAATACATGAACCTGATCGATCAGGCGCTGGTGACCATCGAGGGCGCGGCCAACCGCAAGGAAAGCCGCGGCGCCCACGCCCGCGAGGACTTCCCCGAGCGCGACGACGTCAACTGGATGAAGCACACCCTGGCCTGGACCGACGCCAGGGGCGCCGTCAGCCTCGACTACCGCCCGGTGCACGACTTCACCCTGACCAGGGAAATGGAGCCGATCGCTCCAATGGCGCGGAAGTACTGATCATGTTGACGGGCGGCTGCCACTGCGGCGCCGTCCGCTACGAGGTGCGTGGGCCCGTCTTCGCGCCCAACCTGTGCCACTGCGATATTTGCCGCGGCACGACGGGGGCTCCCTGCGTGGCGTGGTTCTCGGTCCACCCGACGGCGTTCGTCATCGCGGCGGGCGATCCCGTGGAATACAGCTCGACGCCGACGGCCCGAAGGTCATTCTGCGGCCGCTGTGGGACCCAGCTGACCTTCAGCGCCGATATCTACTCCGGAACCCGGATTGACGTGACGAGCGGAAGTCTTGACGACCCCGAGGCCACGCCTCCGGACGAAGAAATCTGGGCGCACCGCAAACTCGCCTGGATGCGTCGTCTCGACGACCTGCCAGACGACAGTCATCGCTGGCCCGACGGTTTTCCCCCGCGCTGAGCGCGCCCGCCTTGATTTCGCCGTTCGGCCAGCCTCCCCTCCCGTCAGGGATGGAGACACCGACATGGCCGAGACCGGCTCGCTCAAACTGCCTTTTCCGCGGCGTTCGCTGGGGCTGAAGCTCCTGCTGGTCTGCGCTCTGGCGCTCCTGATGAGCATCCCGGCCTTGATGGTCTTCGGCCTTCTGATGGACCGGACCAACCGCGCCGAGCAGGTCGCGGCTGAGGTTGGCGGCCTGATGGGCGGGCCCCAGACCTTCCTGGGACCGGTCATCGCCGTGCCCTATACGGTCACCCGCAACAACGAGGCGGGCCAGCCGACCGTCAGCCGCGACGTCTGGTTCGTCTTCCCCGAGACGGGCGAGATCACCATCGGCTCCGAGAGCGAGGTCCGCAAACGCTCGCTGTTCCGGGTCCCAGTCTATCAGGCGGACGTCAGCTATTCCGCCGTCTTCAACCTCGCCGACGCGGGCCGCGAGGCCCCGGCCAGCGCCCAGCTCGACTGGACCCGCGCGGAGCTGATGGTCGGGGCGTCGGACGCCCGCGGCGCCCGCTCGGACCTCTCGGTGCGCATCGGCCAACGCAACGCCGTACCGCTGGCGCCCGGCAACCTGATGTCCAGCGTCGCCCTCGCCAACGCCCAGATGGACAGCGCCTATCCCGGCGCCGCCGAGGTCGGCCGCGGTTCGCTCACTCTCTTCGGCACGCCGCTCGGCGAGATCGACCGCGCGGCCGGCCCGATCCGGGTTCAGGGGCAGGCCGCCTTCACCGGCGCCCAGCGCGTCTCGGCCGTCGCCTTCGCCGGGACGACTACCGCTACCATCGCGGGCGACTGGCCCCATCCGTCCTATGGGGGCGGCTTCCTGCCGGCCGAACAGTCGACCCCCGAGGGCGGCTTCTCGGCGAGTTGGTCGGTCCCTTATGTGGCACGCGGTGTCCCTGCCGAGGGGTCGTCTGACGCCCTGACCCGCCTCGGCGCCACCGAGCTGGCCGTCAGCTTCGTGGAGCCCGCCAACCCCTATCAGTCCGTCAGCCGCAGCCTGAAGTACGCGCCGATGTTCATCGGCCTGGTGTTCCTGGCCTACTTCCTGTTCGAGACCACGACGGGCAGGCGCGTCCATCCGGCCCAGTACATCCTGGTGGGTCTGGCGCAGGTGATCTTCTACATGCTGCTGCTGTCGATCGCCGAGCACACCGGCTTCGACATCGCCTTCGGCATCGCCGCGACCGCCACCGTCGCCCTGATCTCGGCCTATGCCGGCTGGACCTTCCAGAGCCGTGGCCAGGGCATGAGGGCGCTCGTCGCCTTCGCCTTCCTGTACGGTCTCATCTACGTCCTGATGCGGCTGGAGGACTACGCCCTGCTCGTCGGCGCCCTGGCCAGCTTCGCCGCGATCGCAGCGGTCATGTGGTTCACGCGAAACATCGACTGGTATGGCGGCAAGGGGGACGTTAGCGTGGCGGAATGAGACCGCCGAAGTTCTATCGACTGTTCGACTACGATCGGAACCGGCTCCCCAACGCCCTTCTGCGCGAGCTGGAGGACGGGGTCACCGATCTGGAAACGGCGCGGGCCCGTTCGGGCCTGACTATCGGCTATCCCGGCTGGTCGATGATCTACGACCTGGCGCTCACGACGCTCGATCCGGACGACGACAACGTCATCATCGAAACGGGCTCCAACTGGGGCTGCACGACCATCGTGCTGGCCCAGGCCCTGATAGACCGCAAAGCGCGCGGCCACGTCTGGACGGTCGAGATCAACGCAGAGAACGCGGCGCGGGCCCGCGCCAACTATGAGGCGGCCGGCGTTGCCGACCGCATCACCCTGATCGAGGGAGACGCCAAGGCCGTCGTGGCCGGGCTGATCGGCGACCTGCCGCCGGTGCGGCTGGCGTTTCTGGACGGCTGCCACCTCCACGATGATGTGGTGATCGAGTTCGAAGGCGTCGTGAACCGGCTCGCGCCGGGGGCCATCGTCGTTTTCGACAACACCTACCAGATCGCCGAGCGCACCGACGATCCGTACGTCCATGGGGCCCTGAAGACGATCGTGGCCCGGCACGGCGGCAACCTCGTCAACTTCCCATATGTGTCCTGGTACACGCCCGGCATGGCGGTCTGGCAGAAGTCGCCCTTTCCGGACTCGGGCCCGTGACCATCGCCGACAGCGTTGAAATCCGGCTCAAGGGCCAGATCTGCCGCGCTTCGCCGGATCATTTCCGGCCTGTCGCGACCGACGCGGACAGACGCGCGCTGTTCAAGGAATCCGTCAAGCACGTGATCCTCGAGCAGTCGTCCTACTGTAACCGGCGATGCGGCTTCTGCCCCAACGTCGGACTGACGCGCATCAAGGAGGAAAAT
This sequence comes from uncultured Brevundimonas sp., assembly GCA_946481425.1. The sequence continues at coordinate 7,156 of CAMLNT010000073.1, read as the reverse complement.
CTCCTTCCCAAGGCTCTGTTTGAAAAGATCGTGGGCGAACTGGCCGGGATCGAGTTCGGCGGCGTGGTTCTGTTTCACCTCTACAACGAGCCGCTTGCCGCGAGCGACGTCCTGATCGAGCGCATGGCCTGGGCCCGGTCGCGCCTGCCGGACTGCATGTTCGGCTTCAACACCAACGGCGACTATCTCACCCGCCCCATTCTCGATCGGCTGAATGAAGCCGGCTGCGACCAGATTTTCGTCTCGGTCTACGGACCCCGGCACGGGGAATGGGACGACGCCTACGTCCGCAATCGCGTCCTGAAGATCGCCAAAACGCTCGGCGTCGACGATCCGCTCGTCGAGACGCCTGGCCTGCGCTACCAGATCACGACGCAGGTCGGGCGCATTCGTCTGTTCATCGCGGCGCGCAATCTCTGGATTTCCGGTTACGACCGCGGCGGCCTTGTCCCGGAACTGGCCCGGACCCGAACCAGCCCCTGCACCTCTCCGATCAGCGACTTTCTGGTGGACCACCGCGGCTGGGTGCTGCCGTGCTGCAATGTGTACACGGACGAACCGGAGCACCTGAAGCACACGATCGGTCGACTGGAAGACCAGACCATCTTCGACGCCTACGCCAGCGCGACGGCGCAGGCCTGGCGCAACGGTCTGCTGCGCTATAGCCCGGGCGGTGAGCTTTGCGAGAGCTGTACCCGGAACGACCATCCCGGAAGCGGCACCCCACAGAGCCGGGCCGATCTGGATGCGGTCAGGGTATCGCTGGGGCTGGACGCTGCCGAACCGGCAGGACCTAGGCCCGACCCGTCAGCTTCCTGAGCAGCGGGCGGCTGACGGAGGCCGCGATGATCAGGGGGCCGAGGCCATAGGCCAGCAGCTTCCTTGGCCAGCTGTCGGCGCGCTTGACGAAGTAGCGGGCCAGGCCGTTGCCCTTGAACCACTCCACGAAGAAGGGCTCCACGAGGCTGGTGTGGCCCAGGTGGACGACTTCGGCGGTCGGATGGAACAGCACCGACCCGCCCATCTCGCGTGCGCGCCAGCACAGGTCGATGTCCTCGACGTGCAGGAAGAAGTCCCCGTCGAATCCCTTGAGCCGCCGGAAGTCCGAGCGGCTCACACCGAAACACGCCCCGGAAATGACGGGCACCGCAGTGGGATGGGCCGGCAACGGCTCATCTTCCAGGTGGATCTCGAACCGACGCAGCGCCGGCACTTTCTCGGCCAGCCGGGTGAAGCTCAGCAGGGTCGTGACCGGGGTCACCTCATGCCGCCGGGCGCCGCGCTGTTCGGTGCGGTCCTCGTTGAGCACCCGCGCGCCGACGATGCAGGGCTGGGCCTGTCCCTGGGTCGCGTCCATCAGGCCCTGAACGCAGCCACGCTCGAGGAAGGCGTCCGGGTTCAGAAACACCAGAAAGCGGCCCCGGGCGGCGGACGCCCCCAGATTGGCGCCTCGCGCGAAGCCGATGTTGCCGTGTCCCTGCAGCAGCCGGATGCGGTCGTCGGTCTGGCTGATGGCGAACAGGCGCGCCTGGTCTGCCTCGGTCGAGCCGTTGTCGACGATGACGAAGTCATCGACGTCCGGATCGGCCAGGACGCGGGCGATCGAGGTGAACAGCGCAGGGCCGGTCATGTAGACGACCATGATCACCGAGATTTCCGCGGACGGATCCTCGAGCTCAAAGGCCGGCAGGTTCCGGATCGGAACGACCTTGTTCACGCGCTGTCGCGCCCCCTTCACGCTTACTGCCGGTGGTCCCTGCACCGGTGTCTGGCTCTAGTTCGCTGCGAGCAACCGCTTGAGATCAGGCGGTGTTGCGTCACTGGACAACGTCTGAATAGCATCGTCCAGCGAAAGCAACTCCTGGGAGTCTGAGCCCAAACGTCGCAGGGCCAGCATCCCTTGTTCCGCTTCCTTGCGTCCGACCACGGCGATGACCGGGGTCTTGGCCAGGGAGTGTTCGCGGATCTTGTAGTTGATCTTCTCGTTCCTCAGGTCCGTCTCGACCCTTAGCCCAGCTTTGCGAAGCTTTTCTGCCGCCTGGACGGCATAATCATCCGCATCCGAGGTGATGGTCGTGACCACCACCTGCGTCGGGGCAAGCCACAGGGGGAAGGCTCCCGCGTAGTTCTCGATCAGGATGCCCAGAATGCGCTCGAACGAGCCCAGGATCGCCCGGTGCAGCATCACCGGCCGGTGCTTCTGGCCATCCTCGCCGATGTATTCCGCGTCCAGACGTTCCGGCAGCACATAGTCCAGCTGGATCGTGCCGCAGGTCCACTGCCGGCCGATGGCGTCCTTGACGATGAAGTCCAGCTTGGGCGCATAGAAGGCGCCGTCGCCTTCGGTGATGACCGGCTCCACCCCCGCCTGGCGGGCGGCGTTCATCATCTGCTGCTCGGCCTTGTCCCAGAATTCGTCGGTGCCGGCGCGCAGTTCGGGACGCGTTCCCAGCGAGATGTAGTCCGTGGTCAGACCAAGGTCCGCGTGCACCGAGCGGCAGAGCTCGATCCACTTGGCCGTCTCCTCCTCGATCTGGTCCTCGCGGCAGAAGATGTGGGCGTCGTCCTGGGTGAAAGCCCGCACGCGCAGCAGCCCGTGCAGCGATCCCGACGGCTCATAGCGGTGGCACGAGCCCATCTCCGCCATGCGGATCGGCAGCTCCCGGTACGAGCGCTGGCCGACCTTGAAGATCTGCACATGGCCCGGGCAGTTCATCGGCTTGAGGCTGAGCGTCTCGCCCTCGACCGTCTCGCAGACGAACATGTTCTCGCGGTACTTGTCCCAGTGACCGGACTTCTCCCAGAAGGTCCGGTCCAGCACCTGGGGCGTCTTGACCTCGACATAGCCCGCGTCGTCCAGACGCCGGCGCATATAGGCCTCCAGCGTGCGCCACAGCTGCCATCCCTTGGGATGCCAGAAGACCATGCCGCGTCCCTCTTCCTGCATGTGGAACAGGTTCATGGCCCGGCCGACACGCCGGTGGTCGCGCTTCTCGGCCTCCTCCAGACGCAGCAGATAAGCGTCCAGGTCCGCCTGGGTCGCCCAGGCCGTGCCGTACATCCGCTGGAGCTGGGCGTTGTTGTGATCGCCGCGCCAGTAGGCGCCCGCCAGCTTGGTCAGCTTGAACGCCTTGCCGACGTGCTTGGTCGACGGGAAGTGCGGCCCCCGGCACAGGTCCAGCCAGTCGCCCTGACGATACAGGGTGATCGTCTCGCCCGCCGGCAGGTCGGCGATGATCTCGGCCTTGTAGGCCTCGCCCACGGCCTTGAAGTGCGCGATGGCGTCGTCGCGGTCCCAGACCTCACGCACGATCGGCGCGTCCCGATCCACGATTTCGCGCATCTTGGCTTCGATCTTCTCGAAGTCGTCCGTCGAGAAGGGCTCGTCGCGGGCGAAGTCGTAATAGAAGCCATCGTCGATGGCCGGGCCGATCGTCACCTGGGTGCCGGGAAACAGCTCCTGCACGGCTTCCGCCAGCACATGGGCCGCGTCGTGACGGATGGTTTCCAGCGCCTCGGGATCATCGCGCATGATCAGGCGGAAGGCGCCGCCCTTCTCGATCTCGCGATTGATGTCGCGCAGCTCGCCGTCCAGCTCGGCCAGGACGGCGCGCTTGGCCAGCGACGGGGCGATGGACTTGGCGACGTCCAGCGCGGTTACGCCATCCTCGTATTGACGGACGTTGCCGTCGGGAAAGACCAGGTCGATCATTTCACTTCGTCTTTCGGCGGGACCGGATCGTAGCCGGAACCACCCCAGGGATTACACCGGCACAGTCGTCGCAGGGTGAGATACCCGCCTCGGACCGGACCGTGATCGAGAAGCGCGTCCCTGCCATAGTCCGAACAGGTCGGCATAAAGCGGCACTGGTTCCCGATCAGGGGAGAGAGCGTCAGCTTGTAGACGCGATGGGCCCCGCGAACGCTCGATTCATAGATGCCCATGCCGGCGCGCTCTTAAAGCAATTCGAGGGCTTATCGCACCTGCGAAATGGAGTGATCAAGCCGCGCCGGCGAGCCTAGTTCGGTCACGCGCGCTGCGGGCTGCCGCCGCGGCGGCCTCCAGCGGGATCATCGAGGAGGCGTGACGGGCGGGATAGTCCCGCACCGTCTCCAGCAGGGCCAGGCCCGCGAACCGCCCCGTCGGGACAGGGCCGCCGGCCTTGAGCATGACCCGCATCTGTTCGACAGCCGTCTCCAGCTCCTCGACCGAGGCGCCGATCACGCTCTCACCCACGATGGCGGCCGTGGCCTGACCCAGCGCGCAGGCCTTGATGTCCTGCGCGAAATCCGAGACCCGGCCGTCGTCATCCAGCACCACGTCCACGACTGCGGTAGAGCCACACAGCTTGGCGACACGCTCGGCGGACCCTTGCGGCGCAGCCAGCCGCCCGGCGCGCGGCATGTTGGCGGCGAGCTTCAGGATCCGGTCGCTGTAGAGGGCGTCGATCATCAACGCGAAAGATAGGCGCGTCCGGCCGCGTCGGAAAGTCGGGAAACCCATCGGGCCCCTGACGGGTTGAACAGGTCACACTCCCCGAACCGCACAAGGACCCGCCCCATGGCCCAGCTTTCCGGCAAGACTATCGCCATCCTCGCCACCGACGGCTTCGAGCAGGTCGAACTGACCGATCCGATGAAGGCTCTGAAGGACGCCGGCGCCGCCGTCGAGATCGTGTCGCTGAAGGCCGGCGAGATCCAGGGCTTCAACCACTTCGACAAGGCCGACAGCTTCAAGGTCGACAAGACCCTCTCGGACGCCTCTGTGTCGGACTACGACGGCCTGATGCTACCGGGTGGCGCGCACAATCCCGACGCGCTGCGCGTGGACGATGAGGCGAAATCGTTCGTCAAAGGCTTCTTTGACGCCGGCAAGCCCGTGGCCGCCATCTGCCATGCGCCGTGGATTCTGATCGATGCGGGCGTCGCCGAAGGCCGTCGCCTGACCAGCTACAAGACCATCCGTACCGACTTGCGGAACGCCGGCGCCGAGGTCGTGGACGAGGAGGTCGTGGTCGACCGCGGTCTCGTGACCAGCCGCTGCCCGGACGACCTGCCGGCCTTCAACGCCAAGATGATCGACGCCCTGGCGGGCGTCTGACCGGCGTTACTGCAGCGCCTGCTCGGCGGTGCGCAGGTTCTCCTGCATCTCCGGCGACAGCGACATGGCCAGAATGTTGGTCAGGACCCAGACCGCGCCGGCCGCGATGAGGCCGACGCCGAGCAGGGACGCCTTCAGTCGGTTGCGCGACAGGGTCCGGAACCGCTCGGGGTCCTCGCTGCGCCGTACGACCTGTCGGTTGTGGCCGCGCCGGTGGATGACTCCCGATGCCTGGGCCTGCGACCAGGGGATCAGCTCGCGGAGCAGGAAGATCACCCCGACCAGAATGATGATGAATGGCAACATCGCGAAGCCCCCTCCGGGCTGATCAGGCGTCTGGCAGAACTCGAGGTCGCTTGTTTTCGTCGATGGCCACGAAGGTGAAGACCCCCTCGGTGACCTTCATTGAGCCTTCGGTCGCGCGCGGCCGGCGCCAGGCCTCGACAAACACACCGACCGACGTGCGACCACGCCGATTCACATGGGCGTAAAGGCTGACCTCGTCGCCGACGAAGACGGGATTGTGGAAGACCATGGCGTCGACCGCCACAGTGACGCAGCGCCCCTGCGCGGCCTCGTAGGCGGCGGAGGCCGCCGCCTGGTCCATCCAGCTCAGCAGCCAGCCGCCGAAGATGTCGCCATTGGGGTTGGTGTCCGCCGGCATGGCGATCACCCGGATCTGGGGCGCGTCGGTCGGCGGGGTCAGGCGTTCGGCGTCATCGGTCATGGCGCTGAGGAATCAGACCGGGCGGAACTTGTCCAGAAAAACGAAGGCCACGGCGGCCACCATGCACACGAAAGCCGCCGCGTGGTTCCATTTCAGCCGCTCGCCCATGACCAGCACCATGAAGGCCGCGAAGACGATCAGGGTGATCACCTCCTGCATGATCTTGAGCTGCGCCAGATTCAGCCCCGAGGCGTAGCCGATCCGGTTGGCCGGCACCGCCAGCCAGTATTCGAAGAAGGCCACGCCCCAGCTGATAAGCACCACCACCCACAGGGCGCGGTGCGGAAACTTCAGATGCCCATACCAGGCCAGGGTCATGAAGGCGTTCGACAGCGTCAGCAGGATCGCCGTCCAGACCCAGCCGCTCATTCGGCAGGCTCTTTGGCCGATTCCAGAAGCTCCGGTCGCGACAGGTTTCGCGGGGCCTGCTCGACCGGCACAATCTCGGGGATTTCGCGGCCCTCATGGTCGACGGCCAGGTCCTCGAAGCGCCGCGCCTGCACCATGACCTGGCTCTCCAGCGAGCCAACGAACTGGTTGTACTTGCCGACCGCCGCATCAAGGGCCTTGCCGACCGAGGCCGCATGGCCGCCCATGACCGACAGGCGCTTGTAGAGTTCCTTACCCAGCCGGGCGACCTCGTCGGCGTTCCGCGCCTGCTCCTCGGCCCGCCAGCCGTAGGCCACGGCCTTGCACAGGGCAAACAGGGTGGTCGGCGTTACGATAACCACGCGGCTGGCCATGGCCTGGTTCATCAGTTCGGGCTCGTGATCCAGCGCCGCCGCCAGGAACGCGTCGCCCGGCACGAACAGGGCCACGAAGTCGGGGCTCGGTTTGAACTGGTCCTGATAGGCCTTGGCCGACAGCTGGCGCATGTGGGTCTTCAGGCTGGCGGCGATGCGCATCGAGCGAGCCTGGGCGCGGGCGTCCTCGTCACCCTCGCCGTCGTCGTCGAGCGCCAGCGGCACCTTGGCGTCGATCACGAACAGGCCGCCCCCGGGCAGGCGAACCAGGAAGTCCGGACGCTGGCGCGCCCCCTCGTCGTCAGTCTGGCTCGACTGTTCGATGAAGTCGAAGCGACCTGCCATGCCGGCGGCCTCCAGCACGTTGCGGCAGGTCTGTTCGCCCCACCGCCCGCGCCGCCCTGTGTTGCCGCGCAGGGCCTCGGTCAGCTTTCGCGCCTCGTCACGGGTGGCGGCCGACGCACTCATGAGCAGGCCGAGTTGTTCCTTCAGCCCGCCGGTCTCCTCCGCCCGCGCCTTCTCCAGCGCCTGCACCTGGGCCTCGAACTTGGTCAGGGTTTCGGCCACCGGCTTGAGCTGGGCCTG
>CAMLNT010000072.1 GCA_946481425.1 uncultured Brevundimonas sp. | reverse complement strand
TCCCCTTGGTGCGAGCATTGGTAACGCGTCGCCCCGGGTGGGTGAAGGTAACCGCCCCGCTTGCCACGCCCCCATCTTCCGGCCTCAACTCCCGCCACCCTGACCGGAGACGCCCATGATCACCCTGGCCCTCGCCCTGGCGCTCGTGACGCAGGAGGCGCCTCCGCCCGCCGTTTCCATTCGCCGCGCGGATGAGGCGGCCAACTCCATCGGGGTGGGCGAGGTCGGCTATCTGTCGCCGCAGGGATCTCAGAGCCTCGGCCAGATCCTGCTGATCGAGGCGCCGGGCTATCGCACCCCGGTCCATGTGCATCACCGCACCGACGAGACCTTCTTCGTCCTGTCGGGCCAGCTGACCCTGTGGGTCGACGGCCAGTTTCACGAACTGAACCCCGGCGACTATGTCCACATCCCGCGCGGCGTCCCTCACGCCCAGGGCAACCGGGGCGACGAGCCGGCCCGTCTGCTCCTGACCGTCTCACCCGGCGACTTCGTCGACTTCTTCCGCGCCCGCGAGGTCATCGTCGAGACCACGCCCCCCGGCCACCCCGACTACGGCCCGCGCATGCATGCGCTCAGCGACACCTTCGACCTCGAGAACACCGCGCCCTCGCCGTTCTGAGGCCATACCGCGCCTTCTACCCTGGTGGCTCCCGAGGGCGGCGGCGTCGGCCACGCTCACGAACGCCCCCATTTCCGCACCCAAACCCCGGCCTTTCCAACACCCTGCCGGAAAAGCACCCGCGACTTTTCCCCGCTCCCGACAGCGCCCCCATCCTTGGCGGCGACAGCCACAGGAGCGACCCCATGACCGAACCCGCCCCCGCCGCCCGCCGCGTCCCCGACGATGTCTGGGAGCAGGTCCGCGAGGCCTATCTGTCGGGGGTGTCCGCCCCGGCCTGCTGCCGCCAGTTCGGCGTGGGCCTGACGGCGCTCAGGAGCCGCGCGGCGCGCGACGGCTGGCGGCGCGCCGACATGCCCTGGCAGCCGCCCGTCACCCACCTCGACCCGGAGGATGAGGGCGTGCAGCTGGAGGACGACATCGGCGGCGACCTCGACCTGCTGCATCCCTTCATGCTGTCGCGCGTCGCCGAGCGCCGCATGATGCGCGCGGTCCTGCGCGGCGACGCGACCGAGGTCCTGCGCTGGCATCGGGTCTATCAGGCGATGGAGGCGCTCCAGCTCCAGGAGGACCGCGAGCTCGCCTGCGAGGACGCCCTGCGCGCGCGCATGCTGCCGGTCGACCCGGTCGACCCGGTCGAGTTGGACGGTGTTTTTCGCCGGCCGGACCGTCCGCCCTCACCCTGACGTGAAGTCTGGAACGGCCCGGGCGCTGGGGGGTTGGTTTGCCGAACCCCTGTCTCCGCGAGGAAGCCTGACATGATCAACGACTTCATGGCGCGCCTGCGCCCCGAGAACCGCCCCGAGCCCCAACCCGAGGCCGACCCCACCCCCGGGACGCCCGGCGCCGCCGTCGAGGCCACGGCCCCGCACCCGGACCTCGGCCCGGACCGCACGGCCCCGCTGGACGCCGTGGTCGCCGCCCCGACCGCCCGCGTCCCCGACGAGCCCCGCGCCTTCGGCCACACGCCCGAGGCCTCGGTCCGGCCCGAGCCGGCCCCCGCCGCCCCGGTCACGCCCGTCGAGACGGTCGAGGCGGCCCCGCCCCCGCCGGCCGCCGACCGCGCGGCGCTGGAGGCTGCCTCGGCCGAGGCCGAGGCCGAAGCCCGCGAGGACACCCACCCGGACGCCGACGTGCGCGGTTTCGATCTGGGGACCGCCGACTGGCGCTATTCGCGCGCCGACACGCGTCGCCGCCTCCCGCGCGAGGAGACCGACACCCTGATCTGCGCCGGCAAGGTCGAGGGGACCCACGTCTTCGACCAGGAGGGCAAGCGCATGGGCCGCGTCGAGACGGTCATGCTCAACAAGACCTCGGGCCGCATCGAATACGCCGTGGTGCGCCTGCCCGGCGGCCTGGTCTCGGGCGAGACCTACCGCCCCGTGCCCTGGGCCGAGCTGCGCTACGACACCGGGGTCGGCGGCTATCAGCTCGACCGCGACCGCCAGGCCCTCAAGCGCGACCGCGCCTTCGAGGAGGGCCGCTAGACCGCCGTCTCCGCCGCCATCTGACGGAGAGCCTGCTCGAATACCTCGGCCGGCTGGCCGCCCGAGATGAGCCACCTATCCTCGACCACCACCGCCGGGACGGAGTTGATGCCGCGGCTCTGCCACAGCCGCTCCTCGTCGCGGACCTCGGCGGCGTACCGGCCCTCGGCCAGGACCGCCAGCGCCTCTGCGGCGTCCAGCCCGGCCTCCACCGCCGCGGCGACCAGGGTCCCGGTCTCGTTCAGGGGCTGGCCATCGGTGAAGTGGGTCTTCAGCAGGGCCGCCTTCATCCGCGCCTGCTCAGCCGGCCCCTGCTCGCCCGCCCAGTGGATCAGCCGGTGGGCGTCGAAGGTGTTCCAGATCCGGCTCTCGGCGCTCATGTTCATCGTGAAGCCCGCCTCGGCCGCGCGAGCCGTGATCATCTCGCGGTTCTTCGCCGACTGCTCCGGGGTCGAGCCGTATTTCCTGCCGATGTGCTCGGTCACGTTCTCGCCCTCGGGCGCCATCTGCGGGTTCAGCTCGAACGGCCGGAAGGTGATCTCCGCCTCGATGCCCTCCGCCTTCAGCCGCTCCAGCGCCTGGTTCAGGCCGCCGAGCCCCACCGCGCACCAGGGGCACACGACATCGGAGATGAAATCGATCTTCAGGGTCTGGGTCATGGGGTCAGATATGGGAGGCTCTGGCCGTTTCGCATCCCTATTGCGCCCGGGGCCTCCCACGGCCAAGGTCCGCGTCGAAGAGGAGACCCGCCCATGAAGCCGCTCGTCCTGACCGCCTCAGCCGTCGCCGCCCTGGCCCTCGCCGCCTGCGGCGATCGCTCCGAAGGCACCGAAGTCCGCACCGAGGACGGCACGGTCACAACCACCGGCGAAGGCGAAGACGCCAGCGTGGTCGTCGAGGGCGCCGACGGCACGGGCGTGGTTATGGGCGCGGGCGCGGCCGCTGCCGTCGCCGGCCCGGCCTGGGCCCGGCCTTACCCCGGCGCCCGCGTCATGACGTCGGTCGACGCCGGCTCCGGCGACGGGGCCACCACCTTCGAGACGGACGCCAACCCGGACACCGTCATCGCCTACTACCGCGAGCGCGCGGGTGAGGCTGGCCTCGCCGACGGCGCCAACATGACCATGGGCGACACCCGCCAGTACGCCGCCCAGGCCGACGGCCAGAGCCTGACCGTGGTGGTGCAGCCGCAAGGGTCTCGCTCGGTCGTCCAGGTGGCCTGGGAATCGGCGGGCTGATGCGGCGCGCCCTCGTTCTCTCGGCCCTGGTCCTGATCGGCGCCTGCGCGCCCGTGGGCGCCCGGGTAGCCCCTGCTGCCCCGGCCGCGACCGGCGACGTCCCGCTGACGGGCTATCTGCCCGCCGAGTTGAACGCGCAGCTCGGACAGGCCACGCCCCTGCCCCCCGAGCCCGGCTCCGCCGCCGAGGCCGCCGACCGGGCCGCGACCGCCGCTCTCTATGGCTCCTACGGACCGGGCTCGCCACGCTGGACCCTGGCCCAGTACCAGGCCCAGATCGACCCGCCCCTGGCCCTCGCCCATTTCGACTGCCCGCTCGGCACGCGGCTCTCCGAGGAACCGCCCCCCGCGCTGGTGCGGCTGTTCAACCGCGCCCTGATCGACATCTCCGCCTCGGCCCGCGTCGCCAAGGCCCGCATCTTCCGGCCCCGGCCCTTCGTGGATGACCCGGCCATAGAGACCTGCATCCGCGTCGACGACACCTACCGGACCAACTCCTCGGCCCCGTCCAGCCATGCGACCGCAGGCATCGTCTTTGGACTGATCATGGCCGACGCCGCACCGGACCAGGCCGAGGCCCTGCAGGCGCGCGGCAATGCCATCGGCGAGAGTCGGCTTGTCTGCGGCCTGCACTATGAGGCGGACGTCCGCGCCGGCCAGCAGCTAGGCCGCGACCTGTTCGAGCAGATCCGGGCCACGCCCGGCTATCAGTCCGAGATCGCCCAGGCCCGCGTCGAACTAGCCGCCGCCCGCGCGCTCGGACGCACCAACCCGGCCTGCGCCGCCGAACGGTTGGCGCTCGGCCTGAACTAGCGCTTCGGTCCCAGCAGCGGGCCGTACAGGTCTGTCCGCCGGTCGCGGAAGAAGCCCCAGGCCGCCCGGTGCCGGTCCAGGAAATCGAGGTCGAAGCTGTGCACCAGCACGCCCTCGTCGTCGCGGCCCATGCTCTCGACGAGATCGCCACGATGGTTGGCGATGAAGCTGTGGCCATAGAAGGTCTGACCCGCCTCGGTGACCTGCTCGTGCCCGATCCGGTTAGCGCCGACGACCGGCACGACGTTGGACACGGCATGCCCGACCATCGCACGGCGCCAGGGCTCGGCGGTGTCGAGGCTGTCGTCATGCGGCTCGGTGCCGATGGCGGTGGGGTACATCAGCACCTCGGCCCCCTGCAGCATCATCGCGCGCGCCGTCTCGGGGTACCACTGGTCCCAGCAGATGCCGACGCCGACGCGCCCGTGGCGCGTGTTCCAGACCTTGAAGCCCGTGTCGCCCGGCCGGAAATAGTACTTCTCCTGATAGCCGGGGCCATCGGGGATGTGGCTCTTGCGATAGACGCCCAGCGCCTCGCCGTCCGCGTCCAGCATGACCAGCGAGTTGTAGTACTGCGGCCCGTCCCGCTCGAAGATCGACACCGGGATGGCGACGCCGAGTTCCTTCGCCAGCGGCTGAAGCTGGGTCACGCACGGGTGCTCGCGCCATGCGTAGGCGTGCCCGAACCAGTGCTCCTCCTGGCTGACGCAGAAATAGGGCCCCTGGAACAGTTCGGACGGCAGGATCACCTGCGCGCCCTTGCCCGCGGCCTCGCGGATAAAGCCGATGGTCTTGTCGATATTGGCCTGCAGGTCGTCGCCATAGGACGTCTGGATCGCGGCGACCGAAATCGTGCGGGGCATCAGGCGGGCTCCTGCTGGGTGATGCAGTGAAACGATCCGCCGCCCGACAGGATGGCGGTCGACGGCAGGGCGATGACCTCGCGGTCGGTGAAGACGGTCCTGAGCGCCTTGACGGCGAAGTCGGCCGCCGCAGCGTCGCCGTACGTCGGCATGATCACCGCGCCGTTGGCGATCAGGAAGTTCATGTGGCTCGCCGGCGCGGGCCGCTCGTCCTCGTCCACGACCAGGCCCGGCGACGGAATGCGCAGCACCGTCAGGGTCCGACCCGCTGCGTCGGTCATCGACGCCAGCACGGCGGCTGTCTCGTCATAGACGCGCGCATTAGGGTCCTTGGGCCCCCAGGCGATCGGGCAGGCCACGACGCCCGGAGCCACGAAGCGCGCCAGGTTGTCGACGTGGCCGTCAGTGTGGTCGTTGAACAGGCCATCGCCAAGCCACAGGACCTTTGTCGCGCCAAGCGCCTTGGTCAGGGCCGCCTCTGCCGCGGCTTCGGTCCAGCCGGCGTTCCGGTTCGGGTTCAGCAAGCACTGGCGCGTCGTCAGGATGACGCCCTCGCCATCGTGGTCGAGGGCCCCGCCCTCGAGGACAAAGCCGTGGCGATCCAGCGGCACGCCTGAAGCGTCGCCGATCTGGTCGGCCACCGTATCGTCGTGTTCCAGTTCGTACTTGCCGCCCCAGCCATTGAAGCGGAAGGCCGCGGCGCGTTGCGATCCCGCGCCGAAGATCGGCCCGGTGTCGCGCAGCCAGATGTCGCCGAACAGGCCGTCGATCACGTCGACGCCGTCGACCCCTGCAAACCGCGCACGCGCGCCTTCCAGGGCGTCCGGATGGCCGACCAGGAGCTTGACCTGTTCGCGGCCGGGGCCGGCCAGGGCGCGCACCAGGGCCTCGACCTCGGCTTGGGCAGGCTCCAGATTGTCTTCCCAGAGGTCGGCATGGCTGGGCCAGCCGACCCACATGGCCCGGTGGGGCGACCATTCGGCGGGAACGATCCCGGTCATCTCAGGGCGGCTCCTTGGCAAAGCGCTGGCAAGGCGCGACCAGATAGGGGGCCCTGCCGCCTCTAGCAACCCGCGCAAACGAAAGGGGCGGAGCCTCGCGGCTCCGCCCCCTCGTCGTGTTCAGGCTTCGTGCGGTCTTAGAAGGCGACGCGCAGGGTGGCCGAGATCGAACGCGGCGACCCGATCGAGGCGGTGCGGTTGCCCGATTCTGCCGTCGAGATGTTCGACAGGTACTCTTCGTTGAAGAGGTTCTGGACGTTCACCTGCAGGAACATGCCTTCATTGATGAAATCCAGGTCCCAGCGGCCGTCGAGGTCCACCACGGTATAGGACGGCGTGACTTCGTCGTTCACCAGATTGGTGAAGCGTTCGTCGACGTACTTGGCCTGGGCGCCGAACGTGAAGGGGCCCATCTCGTATTCACCGCGCAGGGCCCACTGGAACTGCGGCACTTCCGGCAGTTCGTTGCCGGCCGTGCTGAAGAAGCCGCCCGAGGTGTTCGGGATGTCCGACTGGACTTCGGTGTTGATGTACGAGGCCGAGGTGTAGACCGAGAAGGCGTCGGTCACCTGGTAGCCCAGCGAGAAGTCGACGCCCCAGCGATCGATGTCGCCGGCGTTGATCGAGTAGGCGATCGTCGACAGGTCGGGAAGGACCTCGAAGGCGCGGACGATGAAGTTCTCGAACTGGGTGTAGAAGATCGAGGATGAAACGATCAGGTCACCGTTCGAGAAGCGGTAGCCAAGGTCGAAGTTGCGGCTGCGCTCCGGATCCGGGTTGGCCGGAACGCGGTCATACAGGTCGTCCGTACGCGGAGCCGACAGGTTCTCGGCGTAGCTGGCGAACAGCACCGAGTTCTCCATGAACTCCCAAGACACGCCGACGTTCGGCAGGATCGCGTCATACTCACGCTCGAAGCTGACCGGCGCGCCCGCGGTGGGCGCGAAGGTCGGCTGCTGACGCGAGCAATAGGCGTCGAAGGTGTTCAGCTGATAGCAGTAGTTGTTCAGCTCACGCTGGAAGAAGGGCGCGCGGACACCGACGTTCAGACGGACGGTGTCGTCCATGAACGAGCCCGAGTATTCGACCGCGAACTGGTTGAGCAGGGCGATCGACTGGCGGTTACGCTCCTGGAAGATGTCGCCATCGCGGGTCAGGACCTGACGGCCGTGACCGTCCTTGCCGCCGAAGTGGCTATCGAAGCCGCCGGCGAGGTCGAGGTAGCCGAACTCCGAGGTCTGGCGGTGATTACCGCGGTCCCAGGTGTAGGCGGCGCGCAGGCGGTGATCGTCGTTGATGTCCCAGATCAGCGAGGCGTTGACGCTGTAGCGGCGGGTGTTGGTGTTGGAGGGCGAGTAGAGCTTGATCCGGTCGAGGATGTCGCCGTCGCCGTTGAGGTCAACGCCGGTCGCCGTCGGAGCCAGCGGGTTGAAGAACGAGCCCTGCAGACGCTGGTCGGTTTCTTCGACGTTGGTGATACCGCCGCCGTTGGCCAGGACGTACTGGAAGGTCGGGTCGACCGTCAGGGTCAGGCTGTCGGTCAGGGTGAAGCGCGACTGACCGCGGATGTTGCCGGTGTTCGACGGGTTGTTGGCGAACTCGTAGAAGAACTGGCAGCCGGGGTTCGCGCCGTTGTTGCCCTGGTCCTGACGGGTGCCGCCGACCGGAGCCAGCAGCGAGCAGGTGGCGGTGTTCGGCGTGGGGCTCAGCGTGCCCGGGACAAACGGAGCGCTGTCGCCGTTGAAGGCGTCGACGCTGGCGTTGGTGTAGAAGTGGTTGCGGTTTTCGTTGTAGTGGAAGGCCACCGCGACGAAGTCGCCGTTGTCGCCAAGCGGCTGCCAGATGCGCGCGTTGAACTGATCCTTGATCAGCTCACCGGGGCCGCGGAACTGGTCGTATTCGGTGTGCGAGTACGTCGCGAACATGCGAGTTCCCCACGGGCCGATCTCGCCGGTTTCCCCCATCAGGAAGTAGCGGCGATAGTTGAACGAGCCGACCGACATCTGGGCGATGAAAGCCGGGTCCACGGACGGACGGCGCGTGACCAGGTTGATCGTACCGCCGGTGGCCGACGCCGTCGGGCTGTCGACGTCGGTCGTGCCCTGGTTGACCGAAACGCGCTCGTACAGTTCCGGGTCGACCTGCTGGTTCGAATAGATCTGATAGTTGCCGGTGTCGTTCAGCTGGATGCCGTCGAGGTTCAGCGAGATGCGCTGAGCATCGAAACCGCGGATCGTGATGTCGCCGCCCGAACCGCCGTAGGGGTCCTGGTTGTTGAAGGTCACGCCCGGCAGGATGTTCAGGGTCTGGAGGACCGACTGACCCGGCTGCTGGGTTTCGAGATACTCCTGCGTCAGCGTCGAGCGGGCGCGGGTGACGGTTTCGGCGACGGCGAGACCGTCGACGCTCTGCGGGCCGCGGTAGCCGGTGATGACAACCTCTTCAACGACGTCGTCGTTTTCGAAGGTTTCCGAGCCGGTCGACTGGGCGGAAGCGGCGGTCGCCGCGAGGACGCCCCCGACAAGGGCCGTCGTGGCCCAGAAAGCGCGCTTGAGGTTGGTCATGTAAGATCCCCGGTGTTGGCCTTAGGCCGATCACGGCCTTCCCTGAACAGGCAGGCCTTGTATGGGGGCCGTTTAGGAGGGAGTCTATAAAGGAAGGCGACAGGTTTGTGACAGACGCGTGACGGTGACGGGCCGTGGCTTGCGGGTGACACTCTTCGCCTGGCTGGTGTAATGGCTGTGTCGAAGAGGTCCCGGCCGTGAACCCGCCGTCCACATTGCATCCGACAGACGGCGCCGACGCCCGGTCCTGGACCTGGCTCGTCGCCCTTACCCTGGCCCTGACGGTGGCGCGCCTGGTCGTGCTTTTCGTGACGCCACTCGAGCTCTACCCTGACGAGGCGCAGTACTGGCTTTGGTCGCGCGACCTCTCTTTCGGCTACTACTCCAAACCGCCGATGCTGGCCTGGCTGATCGGCCTGACGACAGGCGTAGGCGGCGACGCCGAGCCCTGGGTGCGCCTGTCATCACCCTTGCTGCACGCCGTGACCGGTCTGGTCCTGTTCAGGGTGGCCGATCAGCTGTTCGACCGGCGCACTGCCTTCTGGGCGGGAACCCTCTATCTCCTCATGCCGGGCGTGCAGCTGTCTGCCGGCATCGCCTCGACGGACGCGCCGCTGCTGTTCTTCGCCTCCCTGGCGCTGTGGGCCTATGTCACTCTGCAGCGGCGGCCGAGTGTGCTGGTGGCAGGGCTCGCAGGTCTGGCCCTGGGCGGCGCCTTTCTCAGCAAGTACGCCTCTCTCTACCTCCTGCTCGGCGTAGTTCTGCACCTGATCTGGTCACGTGAGGCGCGCCCCGTCTGGTCGCCGGCCCGGATCGCCGCGGCCGTCGCGGGGTTCGCCCTGATCGCGGCGCCCAACCTGATCTGGAACGCCCTGAACGACTTCTCCACCGTGGCCCATACGGCGGCAAACGCCGACTGGCGTCTGTCGGACCTGTTCCACCCGCTCGAGGCGCTCGAGTTCCTGGCCTCCCAGACGATGGTGCTGGGCCCCGTCCCTCTGGTCGCCCTGCTGATCGGGGCCGGCCGCATCCTGATGAGGAAGCAGCAGACCCCCGAGGCCGACCGTCTGCTCCTGGCCTTCGTGGCGCCGCCTCTGGTTCTGGTCTTTGTTCAGGCCTTCCTCTCACGCGCCAACGCCAACTGGGCCGCAGTCGCCTATGCGCCGGCAGTCGTGCTGACGGCGGCCTGGCTGCTGCGATGGGGCGCACGCCGCTGGCTGCTCGGGGGCGTCGCCTTCCAGGCGGCCCTGGCGGTCATGGTGCTTGTCTTCGGCGTCTGGCCGACCCTGGCGGATCGCGCCGGCCTGGGCGGATCGTTCAAGCGCGTACGCGGCTGGGAGACCGGCGCAGACCGCATCCTGACGGCGGCCGAGGCGCTGGGCCCCGGCGCCGTCATCGCCTCCGACGACCGCTTTCTCTATAATACGCTCGCCTACTACGGCCGCGACCGGCTCGCGGCGCCGGATGGGCCCGAGCTGACGATGTGGGTTCGCGAGGCCAACGCCCGCAACCAGGCAGAGGCGGTCGATCCGCTCACAGTCCAGCAAGGCGCCGGACCGGTTCTGATGGCTTCCATCGAGGTGCGGTTCCGCCACGAGTTCATCGCCGACTTCGAGCGCTTCGGCGGCTGGACCGATGCGTCCGTCCGCCTCGATCCGGAGCGAACTCGCGATCTGGCCATTGGAGTCGGCGAGACGTTCCGGCCCCAACCGCGCGATCCTCAGACCGGCCTTCCCGTCCCGGTCAGCCCCACACGGCCCTGAGCCGGGCCTCGCGCCGGCAGCCCACGACATAGGCCTGATAGTTGGTCGGCCGCCGACGGGCGAAATCCTGATGCTCGGCGCCGGCCGCCCAGAAGCGCCGCACGTCGCGCACCGGCGTGCGGAACCGGGCCTCGCCGATCTCGGCCGCCGCCGCGCGCCGCGAGGCCTCCGCCACCGGCCTCTGGGCCTCGGTCGCGTAGACGCCCGACACATAGGACGGCCCCTGGTCGCAGAATTGTCCCTCCGCGTCGGTCGGGTCAATCATCCGCCAGAACCGATCCACCAGCTGGCGGTAGGTGACGCGCCCGGAATCATAGGTGACGCGCACCGCCTCGACATGGCCGGTCCCGCCCCCCACGACCTGGCGGTAGGTTGGGTTCTCGACGTGGCCGCCGGTAAATCCGGACTCGGCCTCGATCACCCCGGCGATCCGCTCGAAGCCGGCCTCGATGCTCCAGAAGCAGCCGCCCGCGAAGACGGCCGTGCGAACCTCGCCTCTCAGCGGCTGGGCCGGGGGCCGCTCGCTCTGGGCCTGGCTGTCCGAGCAGGCGGCGAAGGCCAGGCCGACCACGAAGGTCACGCTGGCCGCACGGGCTGTCGCTGAGCGCTTCATGCTCGATGATACGGCTTTGATCGTGGCGCGGATGCGGCGCTTGCCTTTGTCCGAACGCCGCATTAGAGAACCCGCCTTCCCTCGCCCGGCCCAGGCCGGAGCCCCCGCAAATGGAGAGGTGGCAGAGTGGTTGAATGTACCGCACTCGAAATGCGGCGTGCCTTCAC
>CAMLNT010000071.1 GCA_946481425.1 uncultured Brevundimonas sp. | reverse complement strand
GTGCATGCAGCCGCCCGCCGAGGTCGAGCCGGCGAGGATCAGCCACGGCGAGCAGGACTTGTCCTCCAGCGCCATGTTGAAGATGTCGGCCGCGCGGGCGGTATCGCGCGACGAGAACGACATCTTGCGCATCGAATCGATGATCGGGCGCGCGTCGAAGGACGTGATGTCGATGTGCTCGACGGTGTTCTGAAGCAGTTCGGCTTTCTGGTTCGTTCCGGCCGGAGCGTTCATTTCGGGGTTTCCCTCTGATTTGAGCGCCCGTCGTCAATGGAAACAGCGGCCCGGACGGAGCGACGGGCCGCTGCTGAATACAACGCGGAAGTGACGCTTTAGCGCCGCTTCCTGGCGCGGACGCCGGCCTTGCCCTTGGGACGCGACAGGCGAACGACCTTGCGGGCCTGCTCTTCCGCCGTGGTGCGCACGGTCGGGATGGAACGGGGCGCCAGGCCGTAGAGCGAGGCCATCGGGGCGTCCTCGACCTCGGCGATCTCGTGCTCGCCATAGCCGTTGAAGCCGGTCGACATGGCCACGCCATAGGCGCCGAGCATGCCGATCTCGATGAAGTCGCCTTCCTGCACATCGGCCGGCAGCCAGAACGGACCCGGCATGTGGTCGATCGAGTCGCAGGTCGGACCGTAGAAGCGGAAGGCCTTCAGGTCGGACGCCGCTTCGCGGTCGGAGACCAGCTTGGTCGGGAAGGGCCAGCGCGAGTGGGTCGCGTCGAACAGCGAGCCATAGGACCCGTCGTTCAGATACAGGGCGTCGCCCTTGCGCAGTTCGACCCGCGCCAGGACCGACGAGGATTCGGCGACCAGCGCCCGGCCGGGTTCGCACCACAGCTCGGTCGTTTCCGACACCGGCATCTCGTTGAAGCCGCGATGGATGGCGTCGGCGTATTCCTGCATGTCCGGCGGGACCATGCCCGGATAGACCGAGGGGAAGCCGCCGCCGACATCGACGATGTCGACGATCACGCCGGCGCGCGAAATCGCGCGGCCGACCTGGGCCATCGCCGCCTGATAGGCGGTCGGGCGCATGCACTGGCTGCCGACGTGGAAGGACACGCCCATCAGGCCGTCCTTGACCGCGCGACGCACGGCCATCAGCAGGCCCGGAGCCTGATCGACGGAGACGCCGAACTTGCCCGAGAGCGTATAGGCCGCGCCGTCGGCGGAGACGGCCATGCGCACCACGAGGTTCAGGTCAGAGGCCTGGCCGGTCGCGTCGAGGATCTTGTCCAGTTCGTCTTGGCAGTCGAGCGAGAAGGTGCGGACACCGTGCTCGAAGTAAGCCCTGGAGATGGCCGAGCGGCTCTTGACCGGATGCATGAAGGCCAGGCGCGCGGTGGGCAGCACCGAACGCACCAGCTCGATCTCGGCCAGCGAGGCGACGTCGAAGGCGGTGACGCCCGTCTCCACCAGGGTCTCGATGACCCAGCGCGAAGGGTTCGCCTTCACCGCATAGAAGACGTCAGCCTTTAGATTGTCCTGGAACCAGCGCGCCGCTACGGAGACGGAGCGACGTCGCACGAGGGCGACGGGACGCTCCGGAGACCGCTCACGGACCAGGTCCAGGGGAGATTGGTACGTGCGCAATTCACGTAACCCCCTGCTAGTTGTTGAACCCAGACCGGCGTTAGCGGCGCAGAACAGACCTACGGGGTCCGCCGGAAGCGGCGATATGGGGAAATGCGACCGTCATGTAAAGCGGTAATTTCGTGGCGGGGCGCGGGTTTGCGTCGCACCCGGGCGGTTCGTTAACCAACGGTAACTTGGCGCGCCGGCCCGCCTGAATAGTGTGACGTGCGCAGTTGCGCGCCTGGGGAACCGTCATGCGTCTTGTCTCGCTCGCCGCCATCGTGGCGGTCGCCTTCGCTCCGATGGCCATGGCCCAGACCCTGCCCGATCCGGCCCCGGCGTCGGTCCTGGCGGAGGGCATCGCGCTCGACTACCAGACCTTCACCCTGGACAACGGCCTGAGGGTGGTCGTCCACACCGACCGCAAGGCGCCGGTCGTGGCCCTGCACGCCTGGTACAACGTCGGCTCCAAGGACGAGCCGGAGGGCCAGACGGGCTTCGCGCACCTGTTCGAGCACATCGGCCTGTTCAACCCGACCGAGAACGTGCCCGGCGGCCTGATGGAACCCTTGCGCGCCATGGGGGCGACCGACTGGAACGGGACCACCTGGTTCGACCGGACCAACTTCTTCCAGACCGTGCCGACCGCGGCCCTGGAACAGGCGCTCTACATGGAGAGCGACCGCATGGGGCACCTGCTGGGCGCGCTCAGCCAGGAGCGGCTGACCAACCAGATCGGCGTGGTCCAGAACGAGAAGCGTCAGGGCGACAACAACCCCTACGGCCTGGTGTTCTATTCGATCCTGGAGGCCCTGTTCCCCGAAGGCCACCCGTACCGGCATTCGACCATCGGCTCGATGGCGGACCTGGACGCGGCCTCGCTTCAGGACCTGCGCGACTGGCACCGCGATAACTACGGACCGAACAACGCCGTGCTGGTGCTGGCGGGCGACATCGACGTCGAGACGGCGCGGGTGCTGGTCGAACGCTATTTCGGACACATCCCGCGCGGGCCGCAGAACGAGCCGGCCCAGGCGGATGTGCCGACCCTGGCCGACCGCGTCGATCTCCAGATGTTCGACCGCGTGTCGAACAGCCGCCTCTACCGCGCCTGGGCCGTGCCGGGACTGACCGCGGCCGAGGCGGCGGACCTGGACGTGGCGGCGACTGTGCTGGGCGGCCTGGCCTCCTCGAGGCTCGACAACGCGCTGGTGCGAGGCGAGCAGTCGGCGGTGTCGGTCTTCGCCGGCTATCAGCCGTTCCAGCGCGTCGGCTTCTTCCAGATCACGGTCGATGTGGCGCCCGGCCAGGACGTGGACGCGGTCTCGGCGCGGCTCGACCAGATCATCGCCGATTTCATCGCCGAGGGCCCGACCGCCGACGAGGTGGCCCGCGTCGTCACCGGCGAGCTGTCGCAGCGCATGCAGGCGCTGGAGCCCACCGGCGGCTTCGGCGGTCAGGCGGTCGTCCTGGCCGAGGGCATGCTCTATGCCGACGATCCGGGCTTCTACCGGACCCAGCTGGACGCCTACGCCCGGGTGACGCCCGACAGCGTGCGGGCCGTGACGGGCGCGTGGCTGACCCGTCCGGTCGTGGCCGTGCGGGTCGATCCGGGCGAGCGGGCGGCCTATGCCGAGGCGGCGGCCGACCGGCCGGCGCCTGAGCCGGTCGAACCCCTGACCATCACGCCGCGCGAGCCGATGCCGCCCGTCGGCCAGGTCCAGGGCCTGGACTTCCCCGACGTCGAGCG
The DNA here is from genome assembly GCA_946481425.1 of uncultured Brevundimonas sp. The sequence continues at coordinate 8,083 of CAMLNT010000071.1, read as the reverse complement.
TGCGACGCTGTCGAACGGGATCGAGGTCGTCTACGCCCATTTCGACGCCGCGCCGGTGACCCGCGTGGCGATCGAGTTCGACGCAGGCCACGCCGCCGATCCGGCGGATGCGCTGGGCACCCAGGCGCTGCTGCTGCAGTTGCTGACCGAGGGCACGACCACGCGGAATTCCATCGAGCTGGCGGAGGCCCAGGAGCGGCTGGGCGCGACCATCACAGCGACCGCCGGGATGGACCGGACGATCGTCAATCTGACGGCGCCGAGCGCCAATCTGGAGGCCTCCGCGCTCCTGATGGCGGACGTGACCCGCAACCCGGCGCTGGCGCCGGCCGAGATCGAGCGGCTGCGCGCCCAGCAGCTGGCCAACATCGCCGCCGAACTGACCCAGCCGAACGCCATCGGCCAGCGCGCCCTGCCCGCGCTTCTCTACGGCGAGGGCCATCCCTACGGCCGGGCCTTTACGGGGACGGGCGACGCCGCCGCGGTCGCGGCGGTCAGCCGCGAGGACCTGGCGGCCTTCCACCAGACCTGGATCCGGCCGGACAACGCCCAGCTGTTCGTGGTGTCCGATCGTCCGCTCAGCGAGGTCACGGCCGCTCTGGAGGCGGGCTTCGGCGGCTGGTCCGCCCCGTCCGCGCCGCGCGGGACCAAGGCCTTCGACGCCGTCCTGCCGACGCCCGAACCGCGCATCGTCCTGATCGACCGGCCCCAGTCGCCCCAGTCGGTGATCCTCGGCGGAGCCGTGCTGCCGGTCACGGGCCAGGACGATCTGGTGATGCTGAACGCCGCCAACGAAGTGCTCGGCAACAGCTTCCTGTCGCGCATCAATCAGGACATCCGCGAGACGCGCGGCTGGTCCTACGGGCTGAGGGGCGTGGTCAACACCTTCGAGCACCAGACGCCCTACATCATCAATGCGCCGGTCCAGGCGGACCGCACCGGCGAGTCGATCGCGGTGCTGATGGAGCACTACCGCCGCTTCGTCGCCGACCAGGGCGTCACGGAGGCCGAAGCCCTGCGCACGGTCAACGGCAACATGCGCCAGCTGCCGGGCGGATTCGAGACCTCGGGCGCGATCCTGAACGCGCTGCGCTCCAACGCCCTGTACGGCCGCTCGGACGACTACTGGGAGCGGCTCGCACCGCGCTACCAGGCCATGAGCGCCGCCGACATGGATGCGGCCGCCCGCGCCGCCATCGACGGCAACCGCTTCGTCTGGGTGGTGGTCGGGGACGCCTCGGTGGTCCGGCCCCAGCTGGAGGCCCTCGGACTGCCGATCGAGGTCCGCGCCGCCGCCCAGTAGACGGGTTGCCCTCAACCCTCCCCCTCAATAGGTTGCCGCCGCCCAGGGGCGGTTCAAAGGATTACACACCATGCGTCTGTTCACCGGTATCGTAGCGGGGGCGGCGGCCGCCCTCATCGTCGCGTCCAGCCCGACCCTCGTCTGGGCCCAGACGGCGGATCCCGCAGCCCAGGCGGCTCCGGTCTCGCAGCTGCTGGACGGCGTTCAGATCCCCTACGAGACCTTCACCCTGGACAACGGCCTGCAGGTCATCGTCCACGAGGACCGCGCCAATCCGATCGTGACCGTGTCGGTCTGGTACAACGTCGGCTCCAAGGACGAGCCGGCCGGCCGCACCGGCTTCGCGCACCTGTTCGAACACCTGATGTTCGGCGGCTCCGAGAACGCGCCGGGCAGCTACATCACCCGCCTGAACGGCATCGGCGCCACCTCGCTGAACGGCACCACCTGGTTCGACCGCACCAACTACTTCCAGACCGTCTCGACCCCGGCCCTGGAAACCGCCCTGTTCCTGGAAAGCGACCGCATGGGCCACATGCTGGGCGCCATCACCCAGGAGACGCTCGATCTGCAGCGCGGCGTGGTCCAGAACGAGAAGCGCCAGGGCGACAACCAGCCGTTCGGCCTGACCGAATACGCCATCCTGGAAGCCCTGTTCCCCGAGGGCCATCCGTACCGTCACTCGACCATCGGCTCGATGGCCGACCTCGACGCGGCCTCGATGGACGACGTGCGCCAATGGTTCACCGAGAACTACGGCCCCAACAACGCCATCGTGGTTCTGGCCGGGGACATCGACGCGGCCACCGCCCGCACCCTGATGGACCGCTACTTCGGCCCGATCCCGCGCGGCCCGGTCAATGAGCCGGCCGCCGCCCCGGTGCCGCAGCTGGACGCTCCCGTCGAGCGCACCATGTACGACCGCGTCCCCTATGTGTCGATCCAGCGCTACTGGCCGGGTCCGGGCCTGCTGGACGCCGACACCACCGAGCTGGAAGTCGCGGCCTCCGTGCTGGGCGGCCTGGCCTCCTCGCGCCTGGACAACGAGCTTGTGCGTGGCGACGAAACGGCCGTCTCGGTCTCGGCGACCTACATGGCCTTCCACCGCGTCGGCTGGTTCGACGTGACCGTGAACGTCAAGCCGGGCCAGGACGCGGACGCCGTGCGCGCCCGCATGGACCAGATCATCGCCGACTTCATCGCCAACGGCCCGACGGACGAGGAAATCCAGCGCGTCGTGACCCAGACCCTGGCGGCCCGGATCAACGGACTGGAGCAGCTCAACGGCCGCGCCAACACCCTGGCGGAAGGCGCCCTTTACGCCGGCGATCCGAATTTCTACCGCACCGAACTTGAAGGCCTGGCCGGCGTGACCGCCGACGAGGTCCGTGCGGTCATGCAGCGCTGGCTGACCCGCCCCGCCTTCACCTTGACCGTCGAACCCGGCGAGCGCGAAGCCTACGAGGACGCCTCGGCCGCGCCCTCCGGCGCCGCGCCGACGGCCCCGGCCAGCGATTATCAGCCGACCGCGCGTCCGCCGATGCCGGAGATCGGCGAAGTGCCGTCGCTGGACTTCCCGGACGTCCAGCGCGCCACCCTGTCGAACGGCGTCGAGGTCATCGCCACCCAGTCGGCCCGCGTGCCCACCACCCGCGTCGCCGTCGAGTTCGACGCGGGCTGGGCGGCGGATCAGGCCGAAGCCCTGGGCGTCCAGTCCCTGATGCTGCGCGCCATGACCGAGGGCGCGGGCGGCATGGACGCCAATGAGCTGGCCATCGCCCGCGAAAGCCTCGGCGCCTCGATCAGCGCCAGCGCCACCATGGACCGCACGACCGTCAACCTGACCACGGTCACGGCCAACCTGGGACCGTCGCTGGACCTGCTCGAAGCCGTCGTGCGCAGCCCCGACTTCGAACCCGAAGTCGTCGAACGCCTGCGCGACCAGCAGCTGTCAGCGATCGCCGCCGAACGCTCCCAGCCGGGCGGCCTGGGCAACCGCGCCATCTATGAGGCTCTCTACGACGGCGCCTATGGCCGCAACCCGTCGGGTCTGGGCGATCCGCAGGTCGTCTCGGCGACCGGCCCGGCGCAGCTCGACGCCTTCCACGACGCCTGGATCCGTCCGGACAACGCGCGCATCTACGTCGTGTCGGATCGTCCGCTGGCCGAGATCATGCCCGAGATCGAAGCGCGCTTCGGCGACTGGGCCGCACCGGCTGCGCCGCGTGGCGTCAAGGCCGAGGTCGCCGTGGACGCCGTCCAGCCGCGCATCATCCTGATCAACCGGCCCCAGTCGCCGCAGTCGCTGATCATCGGCGGCCAGGTGCTGGACATCGCCGGCGCGGACGACCGGCTGGTCATCGGCTCGGGCGTGGAGATCCTCGGCTCGGCCTTCTGGTCGCGGATCAACACCGACCTGCGCGAGACCCGCGGCTGGTCCTATGGCGCGCGCAGCTCCGTCGGCTCGCTGGAAGGGCGCTCGCCCTACCTGATCAATGCGCCGGTCCAGGCCGACCGTACCGGGGAGTCGATCGCCTCTCTGATCGCGCTGCACCAGGCCTTCCTGGGCGACAACGGCGTGACGGCTGACGAACTGGCCCGCGTGCGCGACAGCTCGACCCGCCGCCTGGCCGGCCAGTTCGAAACGTCGGCCGCCGTCCTGGCGACGCTTCAGTCCAATCAGCTGCTGGGCCGTTCGGACACCTACTGGGAAGAGGCCGGCGACCGCTATCGCACCCTGTCGACCGACGCCCTCAACCAGGCCGTCCGTGACGCCGTCGATCCTTCCCAGTTCGTCTGGGTCGTCGTCGGTGACGCCTCGGTGGTCCAGCCCCAGCTCGAAGCCCTCGGCCTGCCGGTCGAGGTCCGCGAAATGGACGCCGACTAGGCCTGAAGTCCGCTACCGGACATAGAGATAACGGCGCTATGCAAGGCGCCATTATCGTGTGACTGTCCCCCACGTTTCAGCCCGCGCGGTGCGGCCGGACGTGGGGGTTTTCACATATGAAACTGACCTTGAAGGTCGGTGCGGCCATGGCTGCCGCCCTGGCCATGAGCTTCACGCTGGCTGCGTGCGGTGAGCCGCCGGCCGCGGAGTCCGCCGCCGCCGCCGGCCAGGTGGCCATGGCGCCCGACGGCCAGACCATGTCGCCGGGCGCGGTCACCCGCTCGCTGCAGGGCCGCGGTTTCACGCCGACGAACGTGCGCCGCCGCGGCGGCACCTATGTGGTCGACGCGCGCGGCCCCTCGGGCAACGACGTGCGCATGGTCGTGGACGGCCGCGCCGGCCAGATTCGCGGCATGGACGTCCGCCGCTGGGCCCCGGGCCAGCGCCGCATCTCGCGCGGCAGCCGCGGCAACCGCTTCGTCAACGACACCTATGAGTTCGGCGTCACCCTCGAGGACGCCCTGCTGGCCGACTGGGTCCTCTATGAGGAAGCCGACTGGGTCTCCGACGAGGCCTGGATCGAATACGAGGAGGTCGAGGAGTGGGAATGGTCCGAGATCACATACGAGGAGTCGATCGAGGAGTATTCCTACGAGGAGTGGGAGGCCGAGTACGGCGAGATCGAAACCTATGAGGAGTCCTTCTACGAGGAGGCCTCCTGGGAGGAATCCTACGGCGACGAGGAACTCGCCTACGAGGACGAGGCCGCCTACGAAGAAGAACTGACCGAGGATTACGGCGAGGAGTACTACGCCGAGTACGAGGAGTCCGAGGAATACTGGGACGAGGGCGCCGAGGCGGCTGCGGACGAAGGCGAGGACTCGGGCTACGAGGAAGAGGCCGTCGCGGAGGAATCCTATGAAGAGGAAGCCTCGTACGAAGAAGAGTCCTCCTACGAGGAAGAAGCGTCCTACGACGATGGCGGCGACGCCGGCTATGACGATGGCGGCGACGCCGGATACGACGATGGCGGCGGCGAGGAGTACTAGGGCCGCCTGATCGATGGACCATCGAGCGCCGTCGCCCCCTGGGGCGGCGGCGTTTCGATTCTGGCCGCCGCGCTTGCCGCGCCGGGGGGCGGCGTGCCATTAACCGCCGAAAGCGCCCTCGCCCCGCGGGAGCGCGCTCAACGGTAATCAACTGAGGCGTCGGACAGCGACCGCATGACCGCTTCTTCCGCACCCGTCGCCTCCGTGCGCGACGTTTCCAAGACCTTCGGCCAGCGCAAGGCCCTCAACGGCGTGTCCGTCGAGGTCGGGCCCGGCGAGATGGTCGCCCTGATCGGCCCGTCGGGCTCGGGGAAATCCACGCTTCTGCGCTCGATCACGGGTCTGCAGACGATCGACGCCGGCCCCGGCGTGATCGAGGTCTTCGGCCGCACGGTGCAGAAGAACGGCCGCATCGCCGGCGACGTGGCCAGGACCCGCGCCAAGCTGGGCATGATCTTCCAGCAATTCAACCTGGTGGGCCGGCTGAGCCTGTTCTCCAACGTGATGCTGGGCGTGCTTGGCCGCGTGCCCTTCATGACCGGCCTGTTCGGCTCGTGGTCGCAGGCGGACAAGGAGCGGGCCATGGCCGCGCTCCATCGCGTGGGCGTGTCTGACTATGCGGGCCAGCGGGCCAACACCCTGTCGGGCGGCCAGCAGCAGCGCGGCGCCATCGCCCGCGCCATCGTCCAGGGCGCCCAGGCCATCCTGGCCGACGAACCGGTCGCCTCGCTCGACCCCGTTTCGGCCCGCAAGGTGATGGAGCAGCTGGTCGAGCTGAACCAGCGCGACGGCATGGGCGTGATCGTCACCCTGCATCAGGTGGACTACGCCATCCGCTACTGCCAGCGCGTCGTCGCGCTCAAGGCCGGCCAGATCGCCTACGACGGTCCGTCTTCGGGCCTCGACAAGCCGACCCTCATCGAAATCTACGGTCCCGAGATCGAAGACGCCTTCTGGGAAGGAGATCCCACATGATCGCCCTCGCGCGACGCGCCCTGCTCGCCGGCGCCCTTGGCCTGACCGCCCTCGTGACCGCCTCGTGCGGCGGCGGCGAAGAGTCCAATCCGAACCGCATCGTCTTCGCCGTGCTGCCGGCCGAGAGCCAGGCCGCGGCCGAGCCCCTGTGGGCCCCGCTGATCGACGACCTGGAAGCCGAGACCGGCCTTGAGATCGAGCTGCGGTTCGTGCCGAACTACACCGTGCTGGTCGAGACCATGCGCGCGGGCCAGATCCAGGTCGCCTGGATGTCGGCCCTCCCGGCGCTGGACGCCACGCGCCGCGCCGACGGCCACATCATCGGCCGCATCATGAACCGCGAGGGCGAGACCCACTATCGCTCGGTCCTGATCACCCGCACGGGCTCGGGCATCACGCTGGAAGACGTGATGGCCTGCGGCCAGCGCCTGTCTTTCGGCATGGGCGACGCCCGCTCGACCTCGGGCACCTTGGCGCCGCTGGCCTTCCTGTTCGGCCCGGCCAACATCGAGCCCTCGGAGTGCTTCCGCGAAGTGCGCCCCGCCAACCACCAGGCCAATGCGCTCGCCGTGGCGAACGGCCAGGTGGATGTCGCCACCAACAACGACGTCGGCCTGCTGTTCACCGAGCGCCAGAACCCGCGCGCGGCCGAGAACATCACCGTCATCTGGCAGAGCCCGCCAATCCCCGAGAGCGCCATCGTGGTGCGCGGCGACGTCGACCCGGCGATCACCGAGCGCATCCGCAGCTTCTTCCTCACCTATGGGGACCAGCCCGAAGAACGCGCCATCCTGGACGACCTGGAGTACGGCGGCTTCCAGGCGGCCGACGACAGCTACCTCGACCCGGTCCGCGAGATGGAGGCCTCCGTCGCCCTGATGGAAGCCCGCCGCACCGGCGACCAGGCCCGCATCGCCGAGGCGCAGCGGACCTATGACGAGATCCACGCCCGCGTCGCCGCGGCCGGAGAAGTCCAGCCGTGACCACCCAGCCTGTCGCCGCCTCGGCGGTCCCCCCGCCGCCCAAGCGCCCCCTCGGCGCCCTGCTGTTCGACGTCGTCCTGTGGGGCGGCCTGATCGTCGCCCTCGCGGTCGCGTTCAACCACGTCGATATCGACAACCTGCCGCGCCTGTTCGGCGGCTCGACGACGGCCGGCGAGATGGCCGGCGCCCTGACCAATCCGGACTTCACCCGCGTCGGCTTCTTCATCGACAAGATGCTCGAGACGGTGATGATCGCGCTATGGGGCACCTTCCTGGCCCTGTTCCTGGCGATCCCCCTGGCCTTCATGGCGGCGCGCAACGTGGCCCCGGCCTGGCTGGTCTGGCCGGTTCGCCGGGTGATGGACCTGATGCGCTCGGTGCCCGACCTGGTCATCGGCCTGATCTTCGTCATCATCGTGGGCCTGGGCCCGCTGCCCGGCGTCCTGGCGCTGGCGCTGAACACCGGCGGCGTTCTGGCCAAGCTGTTCTCGGAAGCCGTGGAGTCGATCGACAAGGGCCCGGTTGAGGGCGTGCGCGCCACCGGCGGCCAGCCGCTGCACGAGATTCGCTGGGGCATCCTTCCGCAGGTGGCCCCGCTGTGGACGTCGTTTGCGCTGTACCGCTTCGAATCCAACGCCCGCGCGGCGACGGTCCTGGGCCTGATCGGCGCGGGCGGCATCGGCTCCACCCTGATCGACGCCTTCAACAGCTATAACTACCGCGAGGTGTCGGCCATCGCGATCATCGTGGTGATCACGGTGACCCTGATCGACATGCTCAGCCAGGTGATGCGCAAGCGTCTGCTGTAGGGCTTTTCCTTTCAGCCGTCAGGTCGCTCCGGCCGGGGCGTCACTGAACCGTCATTCCGTCGTCGGATGATTGTCGC
>CAMLNT010000070.1 GCA_946481425.1 uncultured Brevundimonas sp. | reverse complement strand
TCCTGATCCAGCTGATGGAGACCGTCGGCATCGTGCTCAACACGATCGCGGCGACCATGCGGACGGAGGAGCTGCTGAAGGAATCGCAGCTGCTGACGCAGGAACTTCAGGCCCGCCAGACCGAGCTGACGACCAAGCAGGAAGAGCTGCACGCCACGAACGAGGAACTGCAGGAAAAGGCGCAGCTGCTGGAGAACGAGAAGCGCCAGGTCGAGGCCAAGAACTTCGAAATCGACATGGCGCGCCGCGCGGTCGAGGAGAAGGCCGAGCAGCTGGCCCTGACGTCGAAATACAAGTCCGAGTTCCTGGCCAACATGAGCCACGAACTGCGCACGCCGCTGAACTCGCTGCTGATCCTCTCCAAGCTGCTGGCCGAGAACCAGGACGGCAACCTGGCGCCCAAACAGACCGAGTTCGCGCGCACGATCCACTCGGCCGGCACCGACCTGCTGAACCTGATCAACGACATCCTCGACCTGTCCAAGATCGAGTCCGGTACGGTGTCTATCGAGCTGGGCGACATGCCGCTGCCGTCGTTGCAGAAGCATATGGAGCGCACGTTCCGGCAGCTGGCGTCCGAGAAGGGGATCGACTTCCGGGTCAACTTCGCGCCGGACCTGCCGACTTCGGTCCGCACCGACGAGAAGCGCTTGCAGCAGGTCGTGCTCAACCTGCTCTCCAACGCCTTCAAGTTCACGGCCAAGGGGTCGGTGGAGCTCGATGTCGCGCTGGTCCGCTCCGGCTGGAATGCCTCGCATCCCGTCCTGCGCGACGTCGACGAGGCGCTGGCCATCTCGGTCAGCGACACCGGAATCGGCATTCCGCAGGACAAGCAGAAGCTGATCTTCGAGGCCTTCCAGCAGGCTGACGGCACCACGAGCCGCAAGTACGGCGGGACGGGCCTGGGTCTGTCGATCAGCCGCGAGATCGCCGGCCTTCTGGGCGGCGAACTTCAGGTCCGGTCGGTGCCGGGCGAAGGCTCGACCTTCACCCTGTTCCTGCCGCTGCGCGCCGCCAGCGCGCCGGCCCTAGCCCACCCCGTCGCGCAGGCGGCCGACGAGACGAGGCTGGCCCTCACTCATGAGGAACCGACCGACGACCGCGGCGATCTGGGCAAGAGCCCGTTTGTGCTCATCGTGGAAGACGATCCGATGTTCGCCTCGATCCTGCTGGATCTGGCGCGCGCTTCGGGGCTCAAGGGCGTGGTGTCGCCGAGCGGCGCCGGCTCGGCCGCCCTGGCCAAAAAGCTCCAGCCCAACGCCATCACCCTGGACCTGGGCCTGACCGACATGGATGGCTTCGTCCTGCTTGAGCTGCTCAAGACCGACCCCGAGACGGCCTCGATCCCGGTCTACGTCGTGTCGGGCGGGGCCCTCGCCGATGACGCCCTGAAACTCGGCGCTGCGGAGGTGATCGAGAAGCCGGCGGAGCGGGAGCGCCTCAGCGCCCTGTTCGCCCACGTCGCCCGGGTCAAAACCCGGCGCAAGACCCGCGCGTCCACACGTAAGGCCGCCACCGAGACCCGCGCCCTCAAGGGCAAGAGCGTGCTGCTGGTCGATGACGACATCCGCAACATCTATTCGCTGACCAGCGTGCTCGAGGCGCACGGGGCGACGGTCCTGCACGCCGAGCGCGGTCAGGACGGCATCGACATCCTCGAGCAGAACCCGCAGATCGACGTCGCCCTGATCGACATCATGATGCCGGAGATGGATGGCTACGAGACGATGCAGCGCATCCGCGCCAACCCGGCGCTGAGCGGCATTCCGCTGGTGGCGGTCACCGCGAAGGCCATGAAGGGCGACCGGCAGAAATGCCTGGACGCCGGCGCCAGCGATTACATCGCCAAGCCGGTCGATATCGATGTCCTGCTTGCCCTGCTGCGGGTCACCTTCGAGCGGTCCGGGATCGCCCGCGCGGCGCGGCCCAGATCGGCCCGGGCTGTCGCATGAGCGAGGCCGGGACAAGGGCGCGCATCCTTCTCGTCGACGACGACGAGCGGAATCTGCTCGCCCTGTCCGAGGTCCTGGCGCCGGTGGCGGAGGTCGTGTGCTGCTCCTCCGGCCGGCACGCGCTGCGCGAACTGCTGCGCGGTGAGTTCGCCGTCATCCTGCTCGATGTCTTCATGCCGGATCTCGACGGCTACGAGACGGCGGCGCTGGTGCGGGAGCGACGCCAGACCGCACATATTCCGATCATCTTCCTGTCGGCGGTGAACAAGGAAACCGAGCATCTGATGCGCGGCTACGAGATGGGCGCTGTCGACTATGTCTTCAAACCCGTCGACCCCATCGTCCTGAAGTCGAAGGTCAGCGTCTTCGTCGATCTGTTCGACATGCGGCGCCAGCTTGAGGAGAGCGAGCGGCGCCAGGCCACGATCCTGCGTTCGCTGCCAATCGCCATCTACGAAGCGTCCGAAGGCCCGGGCGAGCCCCTGAGGCGTCAGTTCGTCGGCGGGGATCTGCCGCATTTCCTGCTGAGCGAGCCCGAAGCCGCCGCCGAGGAGAGTGACTGGCACGACTGGATCCACCCGGAGGACCGGTCCCGCTTCGCCCGTTCCTGCGGCGAGGACGAGGAGAGCGTCACGATCGAATATCGGTGGATCGGACGCGACGGCTCTCGCCGCCACCTGCTCGATCAACGCGTCTCGACCGGGGCCCGCGACGGACGGCGCCGGTGGGCCGGCACGCTTCTCGACATCACCGACCGCAAGGCGCTCGAGGCCCAGCTGGTCCACGTCGGCAAGCTGGACGCCCTTGGTCAGCTGACGGGCGGAGTGGCCCATGATTTCAACAATCTGTTGGCCGCCATCCTCAGTGGCCTGAGCCTGCTCGAGCGCCGGCTGGAGCTGGGCCCGTCGGAAGGGCGCATCGTGGCCCAGATGCGGCATGCCGCCACCCACGGTGCGGAGCTGGTGCGCCGCATGATGGCATTTGCGCGCCAGCAGGACCTGACCCCGGTGAGCATCGAGCCGGCGGACCTGATCGATTCCGTGGCGGGCCTTGTGAACCATACGCTCGGCGGTCTGGTCAGCCTGTCCTGGACGCGTCCGGACGACGGCATAAACCTCTTCGTTGACCGCAGCCAGCTAGAGCTGGCGCTGATGAATCTCATCATCAATGCCCGCGACGCCATGCCCGAGGGCGGGGAGATCAAGGTGTCGATGCGGGCGGTCAGCGGCCCGAGCGATGAGCCGATGCTGGCCATCCGGGTGTCGGACACGGGTTGCGGCATGCCGCATGACGTCGTCGCCCGTGTCACCGAACCGTTCTTCACCACCAAGGTGGCCGGCAAGGGAACCGGGCTGGGCCTGTCGATGGTCGCGGGCTTCGTGCATCAGTCCGGAGGCTCGATGCAGATCGAAAGCGTCGTCGGGGAAGGCACGGCGATCGAACTCATCCTGCCGGCGACAACGGGCGAAGCGGCGTCTGCCCCCTCGGCAGTGCAGGCGGACCTTTCATGGCTGTCGGAACGGCGGGTGTTCGTGATCGACGACGACGAGGCGGTGCGGACCCTGCTGTCGGAACAACTCCGGGATGTCGGAGCGTTGGTGGAGGAGTTTGCGTCCGGCAACGCCGTGATCGAGGCCCTCGAGGCCGGCTGCGGCAAGCCTGATTACGCCTTGTGCGACTTCGCCATGCCCGGTCTGAACGGCGAGGAAACCCTTGTCCGGCTGAACGAGCTCAGTCCTGGGACGCGTGTCGCGCTCATGACCGGCAACGCCGACGACGAACGGTTGTCGCGGGCGGCTCGTTTCACGCCGCTGCGCAAGCCGCTCAGCCTGGAGGCGCTCGGCAAAGCTCTGTCCGACGGGTCGCAGAGCGCCCGTCTGGGCGTCCCCGCCTAGCCTTCGCCCGCGTCGTCGGCGGCCTTGTAGTACTGCACGCCGAGCTCGATCGACTTCCGCCCGGTTTGTCGCCGGTGCAGGTTGGTATCGCGCAGCGAATAGACGCAGCCGCAGTATTCCTGCTGGTAGAAGGCCTCACGCTTGGAGATTTCGATCATCCGGGACGATCCGCCGCCCTTGCGCCAGTTGTAGTCCCAGTAGGACAGGCCTTCGTAGGGCTTCACCGCGCGGCGACCGCAGTCGTTGATCTGGTTCATGTCCTTCCAGCGGCTGATGCCCAGGCTGGAGGTCATCACGGGAAAGCCATTCTCGTGGGCGTAGAGCGCCGTGCGCTCGAAGCGCATGTCGAAGCACATGGTGCAGCGGATGCCCCGTTCGGGCTCCCACTCCATGCCCTTGGCCCGGGCGAACCAGTTGTCCTTGTCGTAGTCCGCGTCGATGAAGGGCACGCCGTGCTTCTCGGCGAAGCGGACGTTCTCGTCCTTGCGGAGCAGGTACTCCTTCTCCGGATGGATGTTCGGATTGTAGAAGAAGATCGTGTAGTCGACGCCCGAGGCCAGCATGGCCTCCATGACCTCGCCCGAGCAGGGCGCGCAGCACGAGTGCAGCAGAACCTTCTTCTCGCCCCCGGGCGGCACGAGGACGGGGCGGACGAACTCTTCGGATTTCGGGGCGTCAGTCATGGGACGGGGCGCTTAGCACAAACCGGCGCGCGTCTCACCCCTTCGCCGGCGGCGGGCCTCAGCCGATGACGGCGAGCAGGACGGCCACCCAATGGACCGCGGCCGCCGCGACCACGTGCCCGTGCCAGATCGCGCGGCGGAAGCGCATGGTCTTGCGGGCATAGAATCCGACGCCGACGGAATAGAGCAGGCCGCCCACGCCCATCAGGATCAGCGGCGCCAGTCCGAGGCTCTCCCAGAGGGGCTGGATGGCGATGATCATGAGCCAGCCGAGCGCCAGATAGACGGCGATCCAGAAGCCCTTGGCCAGTCCCGGCAGGAGCAGCTTGGCCATGGCGCCGAAGATGGCGGTGGCCCACACGGCCGCCGTCATGCCCCAGGCCCAGGCGCCCGTGAGATGCTGGGTCGTGAATGGCGTGTAGGACCCGGCGATCATGATGAAGATGCCGGCGTGGTCGAAGCGGCGCAGGAGCGGCTGGTAGCGCGCCGGCGCGAAGTTGTAGGCCGTCGACAGGGCCAGCATGGTCAGGAGGCCTCCGGCGTAGATGCCGGCGGCGGCCAGCCGTCCGACATGGCCAAAGCCGATGGCCAGACCCAGCAGCATTCCCCCGCCCACCAGGGCCAGCGCCAGGCCGGTCAGATGGACGATCAGGTCGGCCAGACGCGCGCGGGCGTCCTGATAATGCTGGGCGGGGCTCGCGGCGGGGAGGGTCGCGGAGGTCATGCCGCAGGCTTGGAGCCCTGCGCCGCAATGGTCAAGCATCCGCACCCGGACGGGACGAAGCGAATGACCATGCCCGTGCGTGTGCTATCTCGACGAGCCCGGCCGACCGACGCCCGGAGACGTATGGCCTAAGCCATTGACCTGCGGGCCCTTCATGTGCGCGTGCTACGGTTCGCGGGGAGGAGCGAACGAGCATGGCCGACACAGGGGTTACGGCGGGGCCGGACCATCGCAGCGTCGATCGAAACGATCGCCTCGTCATACTCGCCTCGTCGGTCGGGACGGTGATCGAGTGGTACGATTTCTATCTGTACGGCTCGCTGGCCGCGATCATCACAGCCCAGTTCTTCTCCGGCGTGAATGAGACCACCGGCTTCATCTTCGCCCTGATGGCCTTCGCGGCAGGTTTTGCGGTTCGGCCGTTCGGCGCGATCGTGTTCGGAAGGCTCGGGGACCTGTGGGGCCGCAAGAACACCTTCCTCGTCACCATGATGCTGATGGGCCTGTCGACCTTCGTGGTCGGGTTGCTGCCGTCCTATGCAGCCATCGGCATTGCGGCGCCGGTCATCCTGATCCTGATGCGCCTGATCCAGGGTCTGGCGCTGGGCGGCGAGTACGGCGGGGCGGCGACCTACGTCGCCGAGCACGCACCGCCGGGCAAGCGCGGCTTCTACACCTCCTTCATCCAGATCACGGCCACGGCGGGGCTGATGCTCAGCCTTGTCGTCATCCTCGGCGTGCGCAGCTGGCTGGGAGAGGAGGCCTTCGCCGACTGGGGCTGGCGCCTGCCGTTCCTGGTCTCGATCCTGCTGCTGGGAGTCTCCCTGTGGATCCGGCTCAAGCTCAACGAAAGCCCGGCCTTCCAGCGCATGAAGGAGGAAGGAAGGGGATCCTCGACCCCGCTGAAGGACTCGTTCGGCGACTGGCGCAATCTGAAGATCGTCCTGGTCGCCCTGCTGGGCCTCGCGGCCGGCCAGGCGGTGGTCTGGTACACCGGACAATTCTACGCCCTGTTCTTCCTCGAGCGGGTGCTCAAGGTGGATGGGCCGACCGCCAACACCCTGGTCGCCGTCGCGCTCCTGCTGGCGACGCCCTTCTTCGTCTTCTGGGGCTGGCTGTCGGACAGGATCGGCCGCAAGCCGATCATCCTGGCCGGCTGCCTGATCGCGGCCCTGACCTATTTCCCGCTCTTCCACGCCCTGACCGAGGCGGCCAATCCGAGGCTGGCGGCAGCGACGGCCGAGGCGCCCATCACGGTCCATGCCGATCCGGCGGACTGTTCGCTGCAGTTCGATCCCGTCGGCCGGACGGTGTTCAACTCCAGCTGCGACGTGGCGAAATCCTACCTGGCTCGCGCGGGCATCGATTACGAGAACGTGGCGGCGCCGCCGGGCGCGATCGCCCAGGTCCGGATCGGTGACACAGTGATCGAAAGTTTCCGCGGCGACGAGCTGTCGGGCGACGATTTCAGGTCCCGCAAGACGGCATGGGACGCCAGCCTCGCGGAAGCCCTGACAGGCGCCGGCTATCCGGCTGCAGCCGACCCGACCGAGGTCAACAAACCCCTCGTCATCGCGATCCTGTTCGTGCTCGTCTTCTATGTGACCATGGTCTACGGCCCGATCGCCGCAGCCCTCGTCGAGATGTTTCCGACGCGCATCCGCTACACCTCGATGTCCTTGCCCTATCACATCGGCAACGGCTGGTTCGGCGGCTTCCTGCCCACCACCGCCTTCGCCATGGTCGCGGCGACGGGCAATATCTACTACGGCCTCTGGTACCCGATCCTCATCGCCCTGCTGACGGTCGTGGTCGGCTTCCTGTTCGTCAAGGAAGGCAAGGACGTGGACATTCACGCATGAAACCGTCGAAGGACGACTCCACGGCAAGCTCGAACTACCGGCCGACGCGCTTTCACCCCCCGCGCGTGCGTGCCGAGGACCGCGAAGGCGTCATCCACCTCAGCCATCCCGATCCCCTGGCGGAGCATCACCGGAACCTTGTGTCGCTGCTGCTGTCATCCGCGGAGCGCTTCGGCGACCAGCCGTTCCTGCACGAGCGGCCTGGACCGGGTGAGCCGTGGCGGTCGGTGACCTACGAGGTCTTTGCCGCCCGCGCCGCCCGCGCAGGCGCCGCCCTGGCGGCCGAGGGGGTCAGGCCGGGCGATCGCGTGGCCATCCTGGCGCGTAACAGCATCGCCTATGCGATCGCGGCCTTCGGCGTGATGGCGCTGGGCGCCGTGGTCGTGCCGCTGACGCCGCTGTATCTGGCCCACCCCGTTGGAGCGGACCTGCTACGAAAACTGGCCGGATCGGCCGGCGTGAGCCTTGCGCTGCTGGACACCGATCTGCTGGCGGGTCCGGCGCAGGCGCTGAACCTCGCGGACCGCTCCATCGCGCTGCAGGGCCTCGACGAGACCGAGGCGATGCCTATCGACCTGACGGCCGCCGAGCGCTCCGTGCAGCCCGGTGACCTGGCCAAGATCCTGTTCACCTCGGGTTCCACCGGCCTGCCCAAGGCGACGCCGAACACCCACGCGATGCTGACCGCTGCGACCGCCATGATCGACCAGCTCGGCGCCAAGCCAGCCGACGGCTCCGCCGACGTCATGGTGGACTGGCTGCCGTGGCACCATACCTACGGCGGCAACGTGAACATTCACGCCACCATGCAAGGCGGCGGCCGCTTCTATATAGACGGCGGCGGACCGACGCCCGCCGGCCTTCCCGTAACCCTCTCCAATATCGCCGAAGTCGGACCCACCATCCTGACGACGGTGCCGGCGGCTTTCGGGCCGATGCTGGCGATGTTCCGCAGCGACCCCGCGCTGGCCGAAGCGGTCTTCCGCAACTTGTCGCGCATGTCGTTCGGCGGCGCCGCCCTCCCGTCGAGCATCGTGGACGCCTATCAGGATCTCGCTCAGGGTCTGGTCGGGTCTCGCATCCAGTTCGGATCGGGATATGGCATGACCGAGACCGGCGGCATCCTGGCGCTCGTCCACTGGCCGACCGAGCGCGGGGACCTGCTGGGCCTGCCACTGCCTGGCGTTGAGATGAAGCTTGTGCCGCAGGAAGACGGTCGCTTCGAGTGCCGGGTCCGAGGTCCGAACGTCTTCTCGGGCTATCTCGGTCATGACGAGCAGCCCTTCGACGAGGAGGGCTATTTCATCACCGGCGACGCGGTGCGGGCCGCCGAACCCGGCGACTGGTCGCAGGGGCTGGTCTTCGCCGGCCGGGTCGCGGAAGATTTCAAGCTCGACAACGGCGTCTGGGTCCGGGCGGGCGCATTGCGCGCCGAGGCGCTTGACCGGCTGGGACCGCTGGCGCTCGATGCTGTGGTGGTCGGCGCCTCGCGCTCCGAAGTCGGCTTGCTGGTGCTCGCCGCTCCGGGCGCCGACGACCACGCGCTGCGGGCGCGGCTGGAAGGATTGTATGGCGATCGCCCGGCCAGCCGCCGGATCGCTCGCGTCGCCGCCCTGAGGTCGCCGCCGGACGCCCGGGCGGGCGAGATGACCGCGAAGGGCACGCTGAACGCCGCGAGGGTCAATGCCCACCGGACCGACGAGATCGAGGCGCTCTACGCGGATCAGACGTGCTGCGTTGGCTGACCGCCACCCCGCCCGGGCACACCGTCGGGGGGAATCCAATGGTTGCGAAGGCGTTGGCGGTCCACGCTGTGGAGACGCCAGCCGGAGGTGGTGATCGATGACTTGGCTAGCCACCCTGGCTCTGACGACCGCGGCCGCCATGGCGCACGACCCGCATGGCTGTCTTGAAACGCCGCATCCGATCGGCGCCTATTGCCAGTGCGCGCGACCGGCCATCCCCTACCAGCCCCGACCCTACTATCCGTCCCGCCCGCCATGGCACCCTCGGCCTGACTACGTCCCGCCGGCCTACTATCCGCCGCCGCCGCCATACGTGCCGGCCCCACCCCCGCCGCCGAGTTATCATGCGCCTCCGCCCTACGTCGTGAGGGGGCGGCCGGTGCGCGAGCCGGGTGGTGTCGTCTACATCCAGGGGCCGCCGGTCTACATCGATGCGCCGCCGGTCTATGTCGAACCGGCCCAGGTCTATGTGGAGCGGCCGCAGATCATCGTGCGGCCGTCCGAGGTGATCGTGGCGCCGCCCGAGGTTCATTTCGAACCGTGCCCCGAGGGCGCGGACTGCCGTCAGGAACCACCGCCGCCGGCCTACTGAGGATCCCGGCCGGGCGTGTCGCAGAAGCTTCGCGCTTCGCGAGCCAACCCCAGGTAGCCCCCGCTGAGCGCGCGCGCGACGGCGTCTGGGCACGCATCCTCGCTGATCAGGCGGCCGACGGCCTGGCGAGTTTCGGCATAGGCCGCGGCCTCGTCGCGAAGCCGACGCGCCTCGGTCCGCTGGGCCGGCAGGCAAAGCGATAGCCAGCCGGCGGCAGCACACCGGGCGACGAGATCCGCCTGCGCTTCCGTCAAAACGCCAGGATCGGTGCTCGTCGCGGGCGCTGTAGCCGCCATCGGCACGGGCAGGGTGACAGGCGGTGGGCTGGACGGTCCCAGAAGCTGGATTTCCGGAAGCCGGTACCGACACACCCAGCGCTCCTCGATGAAGTCGCAGCTCTCGAGCGTGGCGGTCTGGGGCTGGGGAGTCCGGGCTTCGGAACCGTCCTGCGCGCTCACGAGGGCGGCGATGATCAGGCCGACTTCCAGCATGGCGCTATCCAGCCCCGGTTGCAGCAAGGTCCCACTCTAGCACCGAATGCGCAGCGCCGCAGACCTTCGTTATCCACGCCTGGATTCACCCTCTGGGAGAAATTGATCGGCTTCCGCTACGCCAGAGCTTCATGTAGCGTCGTTATCCGTTAACCATAAACCGCTGGGGAGTTCTCGCATGTTCTGGCTTTCGGGCTTTCTACTCACGACAGCGCTGTCGGCGACGGCGATGCAGGACTCTCATGGCTGCCAGGAGGCACGGCATCATGCGGATGAGCCTTGTGTCTGCACGATGGAGGTCGACTTCTATCGCCCCGGTGGCCCCGGCGGCCCCGCGCCTATCCACATCAGCTCGCCCGGCTACCGCGTGGTGGGCCGCCCGATCCACATTCCAGGACCGGTCGTGCACATCAGCGGCCCGCCGGTCTATGTCGACGCCCCGCCGGTGTACGTCTCGCCGGCGCAGATCTACCTGGAGCGGCCGGAAGTGATCGTCCGCCCTTCGGACGTGATCGTCGCGCCGCCGGAAGTCCACGTCGAGCCGTGTACCGGCGGACCATCGGCCTGCCCGGTCTCCTGATCGCGATCTACGTCCACTGAAGCAGCGGGCGGCAGCCGGATCGGCCGGCCGCCCGACTGCCTGCTAGGTGGTCTGGTTCCTTTCACCGAGGTCTTTCATGACCGTCGGAGCGGCGCCATCTTGGGGCCATGCTGCGCTTCATCATTCAAGCCGTCGTTACCGCCCTGGGCCTCTGGCTCGCGTCGGAGTTCATCACGGGCGTGGAAGTCCTCTCTTCGGGCAGCCTGATCGCCGCGGCGGTCCTGCTGGGCATCGTCAACGCGCTCGTGCGCCCGATCCTGACCTTCATCACCTTCCCTTTGACGGTGGTGACGTTCGGCCTGTTCCTGCTGGTGGTGAACGCGGCGACCATCGGGATCGTCGCGAGCCTGCTCGGCGGGTTCAATGTCCACGGCCTTCTGGCCGGCGTCGGCGCCGCCATCGTCACCGGGCTCGTCAGCTGGATCGCCGGCTGGTTCATCGGCGGCGACCGCAAGGACTGAGGCTCCGACGGACCGGTTCGCTCGGCGCGGCGCCGTGAAAGCTGGAATCCGCCGCCGCGGCCGTTCCAGCACCGGCGAGACCATGGTGGTCGTCACGCCCGCCAGGGCTGCCGGGATAACCAAGATGTTCGGGGTAATCATCCCGTACTGCGGCCGGAGTTGGTGACGACCGGTTCCATCATCCCGCCCAAGAAAACGCTTGGCATTCCAGCCTGAAGCGCGACAGGCTGCGACGATCAACGCCATCTGAAGGAAGAACGCCACGCTCGATCCGGCGTTTGTCATCCATGCCCCTCCCACGCGCCGACAGGCTTCAGCTTCGCCCCGCAATGCGACCGACCACACGCGACAGCGCTGTCAGTGCGAGGTGACATGAGAGATCTCGTCATCTTCGGCGGCGGCGGAGACCTGTCGCTGCGCAT
>CAMLNT010000069.1 GCA_946481425.1 uncultured Brevundimonas sp. | reverse complement strand
CGGCCCCATCACCAGCGTGTTGCACTGGTGCCCGATCGGCGTGAGGAAATCGCACGCCGCCCCGACGGCCACCGCCATCAGAAACGGATCGGGCCGGTATCCGAGTTGCAGCGCCAGGGTGGCGCCGATTGGCGCCATGATGAGCACCGTCGCCGCATTGTTCAGGAACGGCGTCACCGCCATAGACACCAGGAGCACCCCGCCGACCGCCAGCACCCCCGGCATGGCTCCGAACAGGCCGCTCAGCGCCTCGGCGATCAGGTTGGCGCCGCCCGTCTGCTGGATCGCGTCCGACACGGGGATCAGGGCCGCGACCAGCACCAGCAACGGCCCGTCCAGCGCGCTGTAGGCGTCGCGCATCCTGAGGCCGCCCATCGCCACGATCGCCACAGCCGCCGCAAAGAAGGCCACCGCCACGTGGATCACGCCCAGACCCACCAGCGTCATGGCGATCGCCAGGATCATCGCCGGCAGGAAGCGCTTGCGCACGCTACCCAGCCGCACCTCGCGCTCCACCAGCGGCAGCAGGTCCAGCGCCTGCAGAGCGCCCGGAAGGCTGTTCTCCCCGCCCTGCAACATCACGATGTCGCCGGCCTGAAGCCGGGCGGTCCGGAACCGTTGCGTCAGCTCATAGCCGCTGCGCGACACCCCCAGCAGGTTGATCCCGTGCTGCCCGTAAAGGTCCGACTGACGCACTGACTGCCCCTTCAGCGGCGAGTCGCGCCCGACCACCGCCTCCACGATGGCCAGTTCCTCGGTCGGCCCGGTCATCGCCACGGGCCGGTCGTCGCGCACCAGCTTCATCCTCGATCGCTCAAGGAATCCCGTCAGCGCCTCGTGGCCGCCTTCCAGCACCACCACGTCGCCCGGATGGACCACGACATTGCCGCGCGGCCGCGCCTTGCGTTCGCCCATGCGGATCACGGCCAGCAGCCGCACCTTGCCCCCGCCCATCGCGGTCAGCTGGGTGACGGTGCGGGAGCCGTGCGACCAGTCATCCGGGGCCCGCGCCTCGGTCACATAGGGATTGTCCGCCAGGGCCGAGTTCATCGCCACCGACCCTTGTCGGCGCTTGGGCAGCAGACGGTATCCCACCATCAGGAACAGGACGATCAGCCCGGTCAGGATCAGGCCGACCGGCGAATAGTCGTACATGCCGAACGGCTCGCCCATGATCTCCTGGCGAACCTCCGATACGATGATGTTGGGCGAGGTGCCGACCAGGGTGACCATGCCGCCGGCCATCGCGCCCGCCGCCATGGGCATCAGCAGGCGCGAGGGCGAGGTCCCGGTGTCCCGGTTCACCTGGGCGGCCACCGGCATCATGATCGCCAGCGCCCCGACGTTCTTCGTCGCCATGGACAGGAGGGTGACGATCACGGTCAGGACCGGCACCTGCGAGCCTTCGGTCTTGAGCCGCGGCATCAACGGCCTCAGCGCCCATTCCACGATCCCCGACCGGGCGAATCCCGCCGACACGATCAGGGCGCAGGCGATGATGACGGTGACGTCGTTGCGGAACCCGTCGAAGGCCGACTCATACGGGATCACCCCGATCATCAGCCCGATCACCAGCGCCACGCACGCCACCAGGTCATAGCGGAACCTTCCCCACACGAAGGCGAGGATCGTCAGTCCCACCAGCCCGAAGGCCAGACCCTGCTGCAGTGTCAAACGCCGCCCCTGTGGCTGTTCATCGGCTCAACGCGCAAAGGTCCAGCTTGGCTGCAACGCCACGGCCGCCCCGCTTTCAGGCAGCCTCGGTCTTAAGCCAGCGGAGTGTCCGTCGGATAGCCGCATGGGGCTCCGAATCCATGACGAGCGCGGCCAGAACGCCTCCGTCCGACCGAAATCCATAGGGCGCCACGAGACGTTCCGCCGCGACGTCATCGGCCACCAGCGTTTGCGGCAGCATCGCCACGCCAAGGCCCGCCAGGGCCCCCTCGAGCGCGAAATGCAGATGGTTCAGGGTCCTGATGGGTCCTTCCGCGACTGCCTCCCCGCCGACCGCCCGCCAGTCGTCCCAGCCGCGGGCGTGCGTTCGCGCCGTCAGGCGCGTCGCCGCCGTCAGGCCCTCCGCCAACAGCCGGGGCGCACATACCGGCCCGATGCGGTTTTCGGCCAGCACCACCGCTTCCGGCCCCGCCGCCTCTCGATCCAGATAACGCAACAAGAGGTCCGCGCCTCGCTGTCGCGTCGCCTGGGACGGCAGGTCGCTGAGGATCAGGTTGACGTCCGGCAGGTCAGCCTCGAACCGCGACAGGCGGGGGATCAACCACTTCACAGCCAGACTTGGGTGGACGGCCAGCCGCACGTCGCGCCGCCCGCGCACGGTGCGCACGGCCCGTTCGATCCGGTCGAAACCATCCCCAAGCTCTATCATCAGCCGCCGGCCCTCGGCCGTCAGGGTCAGGGCATGCTTCGGCCCTTCGAACAGTCGCACGCCCAGATGCCGCTCCAGCGCCTTGACCTGCCGGCTAACCGCGCTGTGCGTCACCCCCAGTTCCAGGCCCGCCGCCGTCGCTCCGCCGCTCCGCGCCATCGCCTCGAAGGCCCTCAGACCGCTCAGGGACGGCAGGCCGCCCCGTGCTGTGACTTTTTCGAACATTATGCTGCCGATAAGTCGCTTTCCGCCCGACGGCAACCGAGCCACCTCGGCGTCATGCTGACCCGTGACCGCCTCGTCGTGCCCATCCTCGGTTTCGGACAGATCGTGGCCTTCGCCTCCAGCTACTACCTTCTGGGAGTGCTGGCCGACCCGATGGCGACGACGTTCGGCGTCTCGCCGACCTCGGTTTTCGCCGCCCTGTCCGTCGCCTTCCTCGTCTCCGCCGTCCTGACGCCGCTGGCCGGGCGCTGGACCGAGCAATATGGCGGCCGGTGGGTGCTGGCAGGATCCAATTTGGTGTTCGCTCTGTCGCTTGGCCTGATGGCGGCTGCCCCATCGGCGCCCGTGCTTTGGTTCGCCGTGGCCTCCCTCGGCCTCGGCATGGGCGTGGGGCTCTATGGGACGGCCTTCGCCGTCGTCGTGGCCGTGCGCGGCGCGGCCGCGCGACCGGGCATCACCGCCGTCTCCCTCATCGGCGCCCTGGGCGGCGGCCTCGGCTGGCCCGTCAGCCGCTTTGCCGTCGAGACGTGGGATTGGCGAGCCGCCTGCCTTCTGTGGGCGCTGAGCCATGTCATGCTCTGCCTTCCCCTCGCGCTGGCCGGACTGCCGCACGGGGCCCGGACGGCGACGCCCACCGAGCCGCCAGCGCCCGTCGTCTGGGACCGGCGCATGCTCCAGCTCGCTGCGCTGTTCGCGGGCGCCTGGGCCGTGGCGACCGCCATGGGCGCTCATCTCCCGCGCCTTCTGACGGACCTCGGCCTGTCGCCGGGCGAGGCCGCCTGGGCTGCCGGCCTCATGGCCGCCAGCGCTATCGCCGCACGTCTGTTTGACCTGATCGTCCTGCGCCGGTCCCATCCTGTTCTGGTCGCCCGGATCGGGACCCTGTGCCATCCGCTCGGCGCCGCCCTCGCGATCGTCTCCACGCCGCTTGTTGCGGTCGGGCAGGGCCTTGGGAACGGCCTGCTGTCTGTGGCCTCCGGCGTCCTGCCGCTGCAGGTCTTCGGTCCCGACCGCTACGCCTTGCGGCAGGCGATGATTCTCACCCCGGCCCGCTACCTCCAGGCCGCCGCCCCTGCCGCCTTCGCCCTGGCCCTCGACCGCTCCCCGTGGCTAGCCCTGACGGCCTCCAGCGGCCTGTGCCTTGTCATGCTGGTCGCCACCTTGGGACTCGCTCCGCGAACAGCCCGCTAGGACAACGGCATCAGCGCGTTCATCTCGCTCCAGGTGATCGCGCCCTCGACGAGCGGCTCGGAGCGGCCATCCGCGAGGAAGGCCTCCGCAAGCGCCTTCGCCCGACCGTAAACGGCGCTCGTGATCCATGAGCCTGCGCTGAGCCGCCGCACGCCGAGCGACCGCAGCGTCTCCGCGTCCGGCAGACCCGGGCGCGCCAGCAGGTTGAGAGGCTGGCTCGATCCTTCGACGAGCGTGCGGATGACGTCAGGCTCGATCACGCCCGGCGCGAAGAAGCCGTCCGACCCCGCGTCGGCGTAGAGCGCCTGACGCCGCAGCGCCTCGGCGGGACGGGCCTCAGCCTCGCCTACTCCCGCCAGCCACAGGTCGCAGCGGGCGTTGATGAACAGGTCCGGCCCGACCGCCGCGCGGATCGCGGCGATCTTGGACGCAAGAACCGCCGGTTCGCCGCCCCCATCCTCGATGTTGATCCCGGCCGCCCCGGCCTCGACCAGCCGCACCGCCACCGCCGCGACCTCGGCCGGATCGTCCGAATATCCGCCCTCGAAATCCACGCTGACCGGCAGGCCAGGCACGGCGCGGATCACATCCGTACACATCTGCACGGCGCGCTCGGTCGGCAAGGCGTCGCCGTCGGGCCAGCCCAGCGACCAGGCGCACCCCGCGCTGGTCGTCGCGATCGCCCTGGCGCCTGCCGCGCGCAAAACCGCCGCCGACCCCGCGTCCCAGGCGTTGGGCAGAACTAGCAGGCCATCGGCGTGCAGGTCTCTGAACTGTGACATGGCAAGTCTCCTCGGCGGGCCATCCTGACGCGACGGGCTGCCGGCGCATCCCGGATCTTGCGGCCACCATTGGTCAGGTCCGGTCGTCCCGTCCAGTTCCGCGCTTCATCCCCTCATCTGCGGTCGCCAAGCCATTGATCGGCTGCCGTTTCAGAAAAAGATGGCGGATCTTTTCCCCCCTCATCCGGCTCCATGCGAGAGTCCGAAACCGGTCTTTGACATCGCTATATCAGCGCGCCGCGTGCAGGGGCGGCTTCACCGCTGACGAGGACGCCCTGTCACCTTGACGCCGGGGATGTCGCCTAGCCTGCTGCCACATCTCTGAAAAAGGTTGATCGGCCTGTCACCGCATCAGGTTGTCGCCGCCATGTCGGGGCGACGGTCACTCCGGCAACGTCGATTACGCGCCCGTCACGCCGAGCGTCACGAGCCTCATCAGTCCGCAAGCCTAACCCTCTGAAATCAAACGGTCGGCATGCCGCTCATGATGCTGTTGATGCTGCTGGTGCTGTTGTCACGCCTGTGTCACGGTGACAGTCACCCGCCGTCGTCGGTGATCTCGGGTCGATCGGCAGTCCCGCCGCCTGCCGCGCCTTGAGCACTCTCAGCCAGCCGTGCAGGGCCTCGCAATCCAGCCCATGCATCATCAGCCGATAGCCCGCCTGCAAGGTCGACAGGGCGATCATCGGATGGCCGTTCTTGATGAAGTTCAGGTGGTAGTCCGTGCCCAGGATGCGGGCGATGTAGATCGCCACCGTCTCGTCCAGCTGCAGCGAATGCGCCGCTCGCACGAAGTCCGCGCGCGGCAGCATCAGGGCGTACATCGGCGTGTAGAACTCCACCGCCGTCTGCACATCGACCTTGTTCAACAGCCGGTCGGGGAATTCCTCGAACTCGGGAAAGCTGTCCGAGATCATTGAGAAATCGACCTGCTCGGCCGGCAGCAGCTCCACCCCCTTGGCGTTGAGCGCCTTGTTCACCTCGATGATGAAGTTGAAGACGTTCAGGTCGTGCTGGAGGAACAGGTTGTCCTCGATGTCCTTCAGCCGCGTCGGCCTCAAGGGATGGCTGGTGACCTGCTCCACATCCGCGCCCAGCCCGGCGTTGTGCTTCATGAATGCCAGCAGCTCCGAGCCGATATGAAAGTGCCTCAGGATCAAGGTATTGGTCTCGGGACTTCCGAAGGTTCGCAAACCCCAGTGGATGGTTTTGTGCAGCAGGCCATTCAGGTTCGGATGGTTGGGCGTGATCGCCCGGAACACCTTCACCAGGCAGAACCACAGGAACACCGCCGGTCGCGAGACCGGGAACAGCCACCGCCGCGACCAGGACCTCTGGCCGATCAGCAGGCATCGTTTGGCCACGTCGTCGATCGGCAGGCTGTGATCCAGATAGAGCGCCAGCCAGGGATCCGGATCCTTCGGATCGAAGGCCATCGTCTTGAACGGGTCGTCCTGGATCTGCGCCGTGCTCAAGCGGTGATCTCCTCGATCTGCAGCGCATAGAGCCGCGCCGTCACCCGCGCCGTAGTCACGATCCGCTCCGCCACCTCGGCGTTCGGCAGGACCATGCGCAGCATCTCCCGGAACTCCTCCATGTGCTCCGCATCGTTGTCGCCGTGATAGAGCAGGAACCGCACCGCCTCGTCCGGCAGGTTCAGCCGTTCCTTGACCTTCTGGCCCCAGGGCTTGGCCTTGATCGAGCCCAGCCCCTCGATAATCCACATGGCGCCCAGAAGGCCGAACGGATCGGGCTTGGACGCCTCATGGAACATCCACGCTGACAGGGCCTCGGACCCCACGTTCTTGGGCGCTCTCCGGATCGTTTCCAACTCGCCCCCGGCCGCAACGAAGTCGGCCTCCAGCAGCCGGAAGTCCCGATGCTCGGTCACAGCATGCCGCATCAATGTTGATCGCAGCTCCAGATGCGCCTCGCCGATGTTGGATGCGGCCCGGCTCATCCACAGCGCCCCGTCCTTAACCTGCTGGCGCAGGTTCACCAGAAAGGCGTGATAGTCCGCCAGCTCGAACCGCCCCCGCTGGAGCTTGCGGATCAGCGGCGTCGCCTCCAGCCGCTGCTCGAAATCGGCGAAGACTACAGCCAGCTTCCTGAGGGTCTCCGC
The DNA here is from genome assembly GCA_946481425.1 of uncultured Brevundimonas sp. Next base: position 4,789 of record CAMLNT010000069.1, on the reverse strand, counting down.
CACCTGATCAGGTTGGCTCGAATCCGCCATCACACGATCTCCAGCATCATGAACCCGATCATCGCCCGGCCGCTCTCGGGCACGATGCACAGCACCGTCTCGCCGGGCTTGCCCCTCCCGCTCTTGATGAACGCATCCAGCATGATCCAGATCGAGGCCGATCCGACGTTGCCGCTCTCGGGCAGGGTGGTGAACCACTTCTCCTCGGGGATCATCGCCTTGGTATTCCTAAGCAGCCCCACAATCTCTTCGCGCAGGCTCCGCGCCGAATAGTGGCACAGCAGGTGGTCGACCTCATCCGGCACGATCCGGCCCTGATCCACCTTCTCCAGCCAGACCCCGATCCACGCCCGGATCACGATCTTGAGCAGCTCGAAGTCCTGCAGCAGGGCCACCGCCCCCGCCGCATGGGCCGCCTTCGGCCCCGCATGGCTCCAGGCCGTCTTCATATCCGCCCGGCCCTCGGTCGCGGACCCCGCCCACATGCAGGGATCGAACCGCCCGGCCAGAGACACCATGTCGATCCACCGGACCTTCAGGCTCCGTCCTTCGGGTTTCGGGGCGGGCTCCATCACCACCGCCCCCGCCCCATCCGAAAGGGTGAACCTGAGAAAGTCCGCCTCCATCGCCGGCCTGCCCTTGGCATCGACCAGCGCCGTCTCCTCGTAGAATTGCGGCCGGAACCACCGCGAGGAGAACTCGCCGGCACAGGCTAACGCGGTTTCCGCCTCACCCGCCCGCACATTCAGCCAGGCGGCCTTGGCCGCCATCAGCGCCGAGGCGCAGACCGACTGGAAGCTCGCCACCTCCATGGCTCCCGCTCCAAGTTCCGCTTGAACGGCGCTCGCATGGCCCGGAACAAGGAAATCCCCCTGCGTCGCGGCCGCGGCCAGGAACCCGATCTCGCCGAGCTCGACCCCGGCATCATCGAGCGCCGACCGCGCGGCCTCAGCACACATCGACGCATTGGAATGCTGCGGCTCGCCAGCCTCGTTCAGGGCGTAGTGCCGCCCCTCGATCCCGTTCCAACGCAGAGCCCTTCGCCCCACCGCCGAGGGCCGTCCCCCGATGCGGCCAAGGAAGTCCTCCATCCGGTCATTGCTAATTGGCTTGCCGGGCAGGAAGGACCCGACCCCGGTTATGAAGACGTCTCTCAGGCGCTCGCCGGGTTCGCTCATCGTCCCGACAAGAGCCCGCCGGTGTGACGCTGGCAAGGCGCAGATTGGACTAACGTCCCGTTCACCGCGTTTCTCGACCGGGCCTTAAGCGCGACCGCAGATGATGAGCCCATGCAAGCCGTCTTCCGCATCGCCGCCGCCGGCATCCACAACGCCCTGGACCGCTTCGCGGCCGGCGCCGAGCGCATCGCACGCGACCCGCTGGACGCCATTGCAGACGAGAATGTCGAACGGCTCCGCTCGGTCACCGAGTTGACGGCTAACCTTCAGGTCCTCGAGAGCGCCGACGCCATGACCGAGGCCTTGCTCGACCTGCGCGCCTAGGCTTTCCTGCCGGCTCGCGAGACAGGAGAGCCCCATGGCCTATTTCGACATCAGCGTCGTCGCTGCGCCGACCGACCAGAAGGAGGCCTACATCGCCTTCGCGAAACGGGTCGGCCAGATTTTCAAGGACCACGGCGCCCTCTCGGTTATCGACACCTGGGGCGACGAAATCCCCGACGGCAAAGTCACCGACTTCAAGAAGGCCGTCGCCGCCCGGGACGGCGAAACCGTCGCCGTGGGCTGGGTGACCTGGCCGGACAAGGCCGTCCGCGACAAGGCGTGGGACACCCTCATGGGCCCCGACAGCCCGATGAACGGCATGGACATGCCGTTCGACGGCAAGCGGATGATATTCGGGGCCTTCGATACGATCTCCGAAACCTAGCCGTCGCGCGGCCCCACGGTCACCTGGGGCATGGGACGCCCGGTCATGGTCATGAAGGTCGCTCCGGCTCCAAGCGCCAGGACTATCATGGCCAGCCAGTAACCGAGCTGGACCTCGATCTGGATCGCCCCGGCCAGGCCCGCGGCCATGGTCTGGCCGAATTGCGAGAACTGATCGTCGGCTCCCGGCGCCGGCGCATCACTGATGGCCTCGCGCAGCTCCGCCTTGAACTCGGAGACAGTCCACGCCATCCCGCCGCCAAGCACCGCCAGGGCCAGCGCACTCACAGCCAACGCCGCGGTCGCCGCTTTCCGGACCGGTTTCACAACAAGGCCCGCGACCAGCGCGACCACGATCAGGCCCGCGCCAGCCAGAGCCCACCAGCGGCCTGCTTCGAGTACGTCAGACCCCGGCCGGTCCGACTGGGCCGGTTCCACCGCCTCACCCGGCGGCTCGGCCAGGTCGAGCTCGGCCTGTGCCTGAGCCTGCTGGGCGAGTCCTCCGAGGGGACTATCCGACGGCGGTTCGAGGTCGCCCGTGATGAGGTCGACACCAGACGCCTCGATCAGCGGACTACCCTGACAGGACACGACCAGCCACGGCGTGAAAAACAGCACGAGCGCCAGGACCTTCAGGCCGCGCGCCACATTCATCCAGCTCATCAGCATCCTCCTCGAAGGATCGACGATGCCCGGGGCTTGGCCGGGTGTCTATCGCGGATCCGATCCATGCCAGGTTGGTCGCATCGCCAAGCGGAACCGGGAGATACGCGCGGCGGCTGATCGTCCACTTTGTGGCGCCAGCGCATCAGTTTCAGGCGCGCCGACCTGGACGATCAATGCCAGGCTGGTCATGGCGTGATGCAGGTCGTCTGCTGGTCCTGCGGGCAAACCGGTGAAACCGCTGTGACCCTCCCCGCCCGCCGCCCAGACGCATACATGGACTGCCCGCATCTGCAGCCCGAACCAGACGCCTAGCGGCACATGGTCCAGGTTCCCTCCCGCACCTCGAGATGCAGGTGATCACGGTGCGCCGCGTTGTATTCCGGCGAAAGCACCGTGCCGTAGATCTGGCATCCTTCGTCCCTGATCCGTCTCAGGAATTGCGCCTCGGGACCTCCCCCCGACCAGTGATCAAGGACGGTTATGCGCCGACCATCCCGGAGGCGGAAGCCGCCTACGTCGAAGGCATTGCCCCGCGCGTGAGCACTCCGTCGCCCGCCAGCCGCCCCGTTTACGTTGCGGCATGAATAGGCGCCCATCTGATCGATCTGTACGACATCCGACCCCAGGATTTCTCGCGCCGCCGGCTCGACGACCTGCCTGCGCCAGATCGACAGCGCCAGCGCCGCCTCGCACCGCAGGAGGGGCTCCGCCGGGCTCAGTCTCGCCACCGTGCCCCAGTCCACTGTCAATAGGCCCGCCCCGGAGTAGGTGCATCCGGTTCCGTCATCGCGGTCCGGCATCGGACTGAACTCCACGCGCGCAGCCGCCAGTTCGCCGTAGCATTGCTGGAAATCGCCGCCGGTCGAAGCGATGCGGTCCATGGTTCGCGCGTCCACCCGCTGGTCGACCAGGCCCGAGCCGCCGCCGACGGGCGCGGGCGGACGCGTCTCACCTGGCGTCGGAGTCCAGCCGCGGGGAGTCACGCCATAACGAGGCCCGCCGCACGCCGCGAGCAAGGCGAGGACACACACTGTGGCGACGGGCTTCCAGGCGCGGATCATGGCCGATGACCGCCTCTCAGATCTCGATTCGTCAAGGCGACCCGCTGCCGCGCTAGCCGCGCGGCGAACTGCGCCCTATCTTGCTGTTCATGGCTCGTTCCCCTTCAAAATCCGGCAAGCCGGTCCATGTGCCCGGCCAGTCGAAAGGTCTGGAGGAAGCGCCCGCCGCGTTCCTGCGCGGCGGAGACGAATCACTCCCAGCAGCCATGCGAAACATGCCGATGTTCGCGCCGATCGAAGGGCCGCGCCTGACGCCCGAGGAGGCGCCCGGCTCGCCTGCCGGCTGGGTCCCGCACCGGCCCGATCGCCCCGCCGAGAAGCGCGGGCAGACATTCCGGCTCAACACGAGCTACACCCCGGCCGGCGATCAGCCCGCCGCCATCGGAGAGCTGGTCGCCCAGGCCCAGGAAGGCGAACGTGACCAGGTCCTCCTCGGCGTCACCGGCTCCGGCAAGACGTTCACCATGGCCAAGGTCATCGAGGAAACCCAGCGGCCAGCCCTGATCCTGGCGCCGAACAAGACGCTCGCGGCCCAGCTCTACAGCGAATTCAAGGCTTTCTTCCCGGATAATGCGGTCGAGTATTTTGTTTCGTATTACGACTACTACCAGCCGGAAGCATATGTACCACGAACTGATACTTATATCGAGAAGGATAGCAGTATCAACGAGCAGATCGACAGGATGCGGCATGCGGCGACGCGGGCGATTCTGGAGAGGGACGATGTCATTGTCGTCGCGTCGGTAAGCTGCATCTACGGGATCGGGTCGGTCGAGACGTATACGGCGATGACGTTTACGCTGAAGGCGGGCGATCGCATCGACGAGGCCAAGCTGCGGGCGGATCTGGTCGCGCTTCAGTACAAGCGGAATGATGCGGCGTTTTCGCGGGGGACGTTCCGGAAGCGGGGGGACACGCTGGAGATCTTTCCGGTCCACCTGGAGGATCGGGCGTGGCGCATCTCGCTGTTTGGCGATGAAATTGAGTCAATTCAGGAGTTCGACCCGCTCACGGGCAAGACCACGAATGAGCTCAAGGAGGTCACGGTCTATGCGGCGTCGCACTATGTGACGCCCCGGCCGACGCTGAACCAGGCGATCAACGGCATCAAGGCGGAGCTGAAGGAGACGCTCGACTGGATGATCGAGAACGGCAAGCTGCTGGAGGCCCAGCGCC
>CAMLNT010000068.1 GCA_946481425.1 uncultured Brevundimonas sp. | reverse complement strand
GCAGTTGACCGGACCGAGTTCGATCCCTCCCTCGAGTCCGGCGATGTGTCGTCGCTGACGGCGGGCCGGTGGTTCTGCGAAGTGCTGGTAGGGTTCGCCGCCCGTTGAGCGACAGCTTCACCTACGAGGAGCGCGTGCCCTCGGCGGCGATCCGCCCCTGGGCGCGGCGCATCTGGACCTACACGCGCACCGAGGCCGACGCCGAGCCCCAGCCCATCTGCGCCGACGGCTGCCCCGAGCTGATCTTTGATCTCGGCCCGCCGCACGAGGAGCGCCGTGCGGGTGGCGCGGTCGCGCTCCAGCCCAAGGCGATGTTCGTCGGCCAGTTGACCCGGCCGCTCTGGATTCAGGCCCCCGGACCCACCCGCGTCTTTGCCGTGCGGTTCGAGCCCGACGGCGCGTTCGAATGGCTGGGCCGCCCGGTCCAGACCACGACCGACACCCACGTCGATCTGCTGGAGTTCCGGCCCGACTGGACACAGCGTCTGCTCGAGGACCTGGCCGTCGCCGCCGATCCCCTCGCAGTGCTGGAACGGGCCGTCTCGACGGACCTGGCGGACGCCGGCCGCCCGGACCCGCTGGTCCGTTCAGCCGTCGACGCCCTCTACGCGGACGAGACGGTCAGCCTTGATCGCGCCGGCCAGCGGCGGTTCCTCAAGCGCGTCGGCATCCCCGCGCGCACGCTTCGCGCCATCTTCCGCTTCCGCAAGGTTTTCGACGCCATCGAGGCTGACGAGGAGGGCGGCTGGGTCTCGGCGGCGCTCGCGGCCGGTTATTTCGACCAGCCGCAGATGGCCCGCGATTTCCGGCGATTTCTCGGCCGCACGGCGACTGAGTGGGCCGGTCAGAAGGCCGGGCTCGCCCGGTCGCTGGTGTCGCATTCCTACAAGCCCGAAGTCGGCTAGGCGTGCGCCACACTTCCGTCCAGGGGTTCTGAGGAAATCTTCGACCTTGGCGGGAGAAATTCGATGATTGGCCTTACCTTGGTGCTGCTGTTCCAGCCCATTTCGGTCGAAGTCCCTGCAGAGACGACGACTGGTGAAACAAGCGCACCGTCGACGGCTGCTGCAGGTGGTTCTGTTTCGGTCTGCGAACGCCTCGATCGATACCTGGACGACTTGGATAGGCACGAAGCGGAGGCGAGACAGGTGCTGTCTTCGAACCCTTCGCCAGAGACTTTTGACCAAGCGCTCGAGAGGCTTGCCCTCGTTGTCGACGGCAGGAACTATGTCGGCGCGGCCCGTCGGGAGTTCTGCGCCACTGGAGAGGCCACGCCATAAGTGTCGCATTCCTACAAGCCGGAGCCCGTTGGCCCGTCCTAGAACGGCGTGGTCATCACGGAGGGGCCGATGCTCATCTCACTTCTTGCCGCTGCCCAGATCGCGGCCACGCCGGCGTCGGACCTGAACTGGGTCGCGGGCTACTGGCTGTCCTGCGATAACGGCCGCGAGGTCGCCGAATACTGGTCCGATGCCCGCGGCGGCGTCCTGTTCGGGACCACCGTCAACCTCAATGGCGAGCGTGTCGCGTCGGAAAGGACGGTCTTCGCCACGATCAACGGGCATTTGTCGTTCGTGTACGAGCCGACCGGTCCCAACGTCGTCTTCCCACTCGTCAGCCTCGAAGGCCAGCGCGCGGTGTTCGAGAACCCCGAAAACGACTTTCCCCAGCGCGTGATCTATTCCCGCACGGGCGATGTCTTGACCGGGCGCATCGAAGGGACCATCGACGGCGAGGCGCAGTCGATGGAGTGGACCTACCAGGCTGCGGAGTTGAACACGCGCTGCCCGGAGAGCTGAATGCGACTGGACGAGGTGATGGAGGAGTTCCGCGCGGTCGGAGCCCTCAGGGAAGGCCATTTCGTCCTGTCCTCGGGCCTGCACAGCCCGGTGTTTCTCCAGAAGAACCTCGTCTTCGCCCATCCGGAGCGCTGCGAGCGGCTCTGCAAGGCGTTGGCCGAGCGGGTGAAGGCCGAGATCGGCGAGATCGATATCGTAGTCTCGCCCGCCATGGGCGGCGTAATTCCGGGCTATGAGACAGCGCGTCAGCTGGGCGTGCCGGCCCTCTATGTGGAGCGGGTCGAAGGCTCTTTCGCCCTACGCCGGGGCTTCCGGCTTGAACCCGGCCACCGCGTCCTGATGGTCGAGGACATCGTCACGACCGGCCTGTCGTCGCGCGAGTGCATCACCGCCATCCGCGAGGCGGGCGGCAACGTCGTGGCGGCCGCCTGCGTCGTGGACCGTTCGGGCGGCAAGGTCGATGTCGGCGTGCCGCTGGTGGCCCTGGCCCGGATGAGCGTGCCGGCCTATCCCGCCGACCAGTTGCCGCCCGAACTCGCCGCCATCCCGATCGAGGATCCGGGGAGCCGGAGGCTGAAGGCGTGATGCGTCCGCTCCGGCTCGGGGTCAACATCGACCATGTGGCGACCGTCCGGAACGCTCGCGGCGGCGACCTGCCCGACCCCTTGCGCGCGGCCGAGATTGCGCTGGGCGCAGAGGCCGACGGTATCACCGCCCACCTTCGCGAGGATCGGCGGCACATCTCGGACCACGACATCGAACGGCTGACCGTGCTTCTGCAGGCGGCGGGACGACCCCTGAACCTCGAAATGGCCGTCACCGAAGAGATGATCGGCATTGCGCTCCGGCACCGGCCGCACGCTGTATGCCTCGTCCCGGAGCGCCGCGAGGAGCGTACGACCGAGGGCGGGCTCGACGTGGCGGGTCAGTTCGAGGCGGTCGCATCTGCCACCCGGCGGCTGGCGGACGCTGGCAGCCGCGTGTCGCTGTTCGTCGGGGCCGACCCGACCCAGATCGACGCCTCGGCCCGGGCGGGCGCCCAGGTGGTCGAGCTGCATACGGGCGCGTTCTGTGATTTTCTGCATGAGGGCAGGGCGCGCGAAGCGGGTGCGGCGCTGGACGCCATCCGCGCGGCGGCGGCTCAGGCGGACGCGCTCGGGCTGGAGGTCCACGCCGGACACGGCCTGGACTACGACACCGCTCCGGTGCTGGCGGCTATTCCGCAGGTGGTGGAACTCAACATCGGGCATTTCCTGATCGGGGAAGCCATCTTCACAGGCCTGGACGCCGCGATCCGGCGTATGCGCGAAGTGATGGACCTGGGGCGGGCGGAGATTCTGGCGTGATTATCGGCATTGGCGCGGATTTGACCGACATCCGTCGTATCCAGAACAGCCTGGACCGGTTCGGCGAGCGCTTCACCAACCGCTGCTTCACCGACCTCGAGCGGGCGCGTTCGGAGCGGAAGCCGGACAAGGCCGCCAGCTATGCCAAGCGTTTCTCGGCCAAGGAGGCCTGCGCCAAGGCGCTGGGCACCGGCATGCGCGGTTCGGTCTACTGGCGCGACATGGGCGTGGTGAACCTGCCGAGCGGCCAGCCCACCCTGAAGCTCACGGGGGGGGCCGCCGAGCGGCTTGCCGTTTTGCTGCCCGAGGGGCTCGATGCGCGCATTCACCTGTCCCTGACCGACGACCATCCGTACGCCCAGGCCTTCGTTGTGATCGAAGCCTTGCCCCTGTCACAATGAATCGTTAGCGAGTAGCGTTTTCCGGGGGTCGGGGTTTCCGCATATGAGCGACGAAGACAACAAGCCGCACGACGGTCAGACGGACGGGCATGCTCCGGCGCCGCACCAGCCTGAGCCGACGCCGGCTGAGACGCACGCCGAGCCTGCGCCGGTCGAGGCCGCCGAGCCCGTCGCGCACCAGCCCGAGCCCCAGCCGATTCCCCAGCCGACGGACCCGGATCCCGCGCCTGCGGCCGATCCCGAGCCTGTCACGCCGGCCGACCCCGATCCGGCTCCCGCCGCCGATCCCGAGCCCGTCGCCCCCGAGCCCGAACCGGCTCCGGCGGTCGACCCTGAGCCCGCGCCCCCCGCAGACCCGATCCCGGAAGCGCACGCAGAGCCGGTCGCTGCCCACGCATCGAGGGACGCGGTCGCGCACGAGCCCGTGTCGGCCTATGAGCCGGAGCCTGTCGCCGAGCCAGCGCCCGCGCCGGTCGAGCCGCAACAACCGATCGATCCGCTACTCGTCGGCGCCGGAGCGGCCGCCGCCGGAGCCGCCGCGGCCTCTGCCTCGCGCCCGATCTGGAGCGACAGCGGCGACGCCCCGTTCGACGAACCGGCCCCCGCGCCGCGCCGCGAGGCCAAGTCCAGGCGCTCGCGCGACGCCAAGGAAGAGAAGGGCGGCTTCTTCTCGGAGCTGTTCGATATCATCCGCACCGTCGTCTATGCGCTGCTGATCGCGCTGGTGGTGCGCGTGTTCGCCTTCCAGCCCTTCACGATTCCGTCGGCTTCGATGGAGCCGAATCTCTATGAGGGCGACTACATCGTCGTCTCGAAGTGGTCGTACGGCTATTCGCGCCACTCGGTGCCGTGGAGCCCGCCTATCTTCGACGGCCGCGTGCTCGACAGTATGGCCGAGCGGGGCGACATCGTCGTGTTCAAGCGCCCGAACAACGACGGTCGCGGCTACACCGACTACATCAAGCGCGTCATCGGCGTTCCGGGTGATCGCGTCCAGATGATCGCCAACCGCCTCTACATCAACGGCGAGCAGGTGCAGGACGTGGTCGTGGAAGCGACCGCCGTTCGCGGCGCCTTCCAAGGCTCCAACCCGGTCCAACTGCGCGAGACCCTGCCGGGCGGCCGCGAGTTCCGGATCCAGGACCTCGGCCCGGGATCGCCGAGCGACGACACCGACGAGTTCACTGTGCCGGAAGGCCATTACTTCGTGATGGGCGACAACCGCGATGACTCGATGGATAGCCGCTACGTCTGGGAAGCCGGCGGCGTAGGCCTCGTCCCGCACGAAAATCTGGTCGGCAAGGCCCAGGTGATCCTGTTCTCCTGGACCCCGGGCGCCAGCATCCTGAATCCGGTCAGCTGGTTCACGCACGTCCGGCCCGAGCGCTTCTTTACCGACCTGGAATGAACGCTCGCGCACAGGCCGTTGAGGCCCTCGAGGCCCAACTCGGCCATGTGTTCGCCGACCGCGACCTGCTGGAGCGCGCCCTGACGCACGCCAGTGCCATCCAGACCCGGCGCAACGCCTCGGACTACCAGCGTCTGGAGTTTCTGGGAGACCGGGTGCTCGGCCTCGCCGTCTCGGCCGAGCTGCTACGGCGGCACCCGGCCGCGACAGAAAAGGAACTGACGCAGCAGCTTCACGCCCTGACCAATGGCAAAGCCTGCGCGCGCCATGCGGAGGCGATCGGCGTCGGCTCTGCCCTGCGCATGGCTGGCGGCGAGACGAAGACCGGCCTCAGGGCCAATGATTCCATCCTGGGGGACGTCATGGAGGCGCTACTAGGCGCCGCCTATCTCGATGCTGGCATGGAGGTTGCCGCCGCGGTGGTCCGGCGCGTGTGGGGCCCGTCCCTGGATGCGCCGCCGGCATCACGGGCGCAGACCGATCCCAAGACGGTCCTGCAGGAAGCCGCAGCCCGCATGGGCCGCCCCTTGCCCCGCTACGAGGTCATCAATAGAAGCGGGCCCGACCACGCCCCGGAGTTCACCGTCTCGGTGACGGTCGAGGGCTTTGAACCAACCACCGCGAAGGGCCGTTCCCGCCTCGCCGCCGAGAAGTCGGCGGCCCTGTCGCTCATCGAACGAGAACATCTGGCATGACCCAGCGCGCGGGCTTCGTAGCCCTGATCGGAGCGCCCAACGCCGGCAAGTCGACCCTGACCAACCGCCTGGTTGGCTCCAAGGTCTCGATTGTCACCCAGAAGGTCCAGACGACCCGCTTTCCTGTGCGCGGCGTCTTCATCGAGGGGGACGCCCAGGTCGTCTTGGTCGACACCCCCGGCATCTTCAAGCCGCGCCGCCGCCTGGACCGCGCCATGGTCGCCTCCGCCTGGGGCGGCGCCCAGGACGCGGACGCAGTCGTCCACCTGGTCGATGTCCAGGCAGAGCTGGCCGTCCGCGAAAATCGCGCCAAGGCCGCCGATCACCGCCAGATCGAGGACGCCCAGGCCATCACCGAAGGCCTGAAGGCTTCAGGAACCAAGGCCATCCTTGCGCTGAACAAGATTGACGGCGTCAAGCGGGAAACCCTCCTCGCCGTGGTTCAATCCTATTCGGATACAGGCGCCTACGACGAGATTTTCATGATCTCGGCGAGCCAGGGTTCTGGCGTGGACGACTTGAAGGCCCGCATCGCGGGCCTGATGCCGGAAGGACCGTGGCTCTATCCCGAGGATCAGGCCGCCGATCTCCCAATGCGCCTGCTGGCGGCCGAGATCACGCGCGAGAAGATTTATCTCCGGGTCCACGACGAACTGCCCTACGCGGCCGCCGTCGAGACGACGGCCTTCGAGGACCGCCCGGACGGCTCGGCGCGGATCGAGCAGACCGTCTATGTCGAGCGCGACAGCCAGCGCGCCATCGTGCTGGGCAAGGGCGGCCAGACCCTGAAATGGATCGGCCAGGCGGCCCGCGAGGAACTCGGCCAGCTGATGGACCGCAAGGTCCACCTGTTCCTGACGGTGAAGACCGACGAACGCTGGGCGGAACGCCGCGACCTCTATGGCCAGGTCGGCTTGGACTACGACGTCTAGGGCCGCCAGCCGCTAGCGCGCCCCCGTCGCCGCCTGACGGTCAGCGGCACGCTCGGCGATGGCGCGGTCGTAGGCCTCGGCACGCACGCGTTGCCCCTCGGCGGTGAGGTGCTCGGTCACCTCCTCGACCTCTCGGGCCAGCTCAAGGATCCGCTCAGACCGCTCATTGAAGGCGTCGCGCGGGCCGGTGTCGCGGAAGCTGACGCCGTAGAAATAGCTGGAGTTCCAGCGTCCGTCGGCCTGTTCGAGAATGCCGACCTGGGCCTCGACTTCGTCGAGGATCTGCGAGAACAGCGTGAAATGACGCTCGCGCAGGTCGCTGGTTTCGGCGAAGCGCGCCCGCAGATCGGCGATGGCCTCGGCCTTGCCGAAGCGATTGATAGGGGCCGTCTGGATGCGGTCGACGGTCTCGGCCTGCTGGTCGGCGATGTGGTTGCGATGATTCCCGATCGCCGTGCGTGCGTCGGCGATCAGCCGGTGCAGCCGGTCATAGTCGCGCTCACCCGTCGACCGGTACGACGACCACAGCAGAAAGCCCGGGCCGAGCACCGTGCGCATCCGGCTGTTCAGAGCCCCGTGGCTGAGCAGGACCTCGTTCTCGTAGCGATCCGAAGTGCGCTGGAGGAGGGCGGCCATGGTCGGCCGTCCAGTCGCGACATACTCCGCCTTCTCCATGTCAATCAGCACGACGACCGACGCCGCGCCCGCCAGGGTCGCAGCCACCACGCCCGCCGCCCAGATCGGCGCCTGCTTCGGGGCCGCCCGGCGCAGGATGCCGAAATACAGCGCCAGAAAGGCCGCGATCGCCAGCGGGATGATGCGAAGCGCAATGCCAACGGCGGAGGCCGAAAGAGCCTCCGCGGTCGTCGTCTCAAGATAGGGCGGCTGGTAGGCCTGCTCGGTCAGCAGATAGGCGCCGGCGCCGGCGATCAGCACGGCGCCAACGCCGAACGGCCAGATTGTCGCCTTGGGGCGGGACTCGTAGCGAGCCCGGATCGGGGGCTCCATCGGACTGTCGACCATGAACGCTCTACGCTCCCTCACAGACCGGGGCGTTACGCGTCGGTCGCCGCCGCGCGCCGCATGACGCGCCTTCCCCCCCGGGCAGGGTTCACGCTAAGGCTGTAACCGCGATACGGCAAGGGAGGCTGTGATGAGGGCTTGGAGAGGAGTGCTGGCGGCGCTGGCCGTGGCTCTTCCGGGCGCCACGTCGGCCCAGCCAGTCGACGGGCAGGCGGTGGCAGCGGCGCTTGAGGACCTGCATGCAGCCGCCGCGCGTTCGGACGGCGAGGCCTATTTCGCCCGGCTCGACCCGGACCTGCTGTGGACCGGCAACGACACGACCGAGCTCTGGACCCGCGATGCTTTCGTCGCCTTCGCCGAGCCTTACTTCGCGCGGGGCGAGGGCTGGACCTATGCGGCGCGCGAGCGCCACGTCTTCCCTGCGCCCGATCCCTGCGAATGCCTCGCCTGGGTCGATGAGGTGCTGGATTCCGAGACCTATGGCACGGCGGTCGGCAGCGCTCTGATGCGCCGCGGCGAGGACGGGGAATGGCGGGTCCTGCGTTACGCCCTGACCTATCCGATCCCCAACGACCTCGCGCGCGGCATGACCGACGAGATCAAGGCCTGGGAGGCGACGAACGCCACTCCGCAGCCGCCGACGCCGATCACGGTCGGGGAGGTGGCCATCCACGACCAGCTCGACGCCTTCCATCAGGCCGCCGCCCGGGCCGACACCAACGCCTACTTCGCCCTGATGACGCCCGACGCCATCTACCGTGGCACCGACGTGACCGAATACTGGACGCTGGCCGAGTTCCGGGCCTTCGTCGAACCCTACTTCGGTCAGGGGCGAGGCTGGTCCTACATCCCGCGTGACCGCCGGGTTCTGATCGCGGATACGGACTGCGCCTGTGTGGCCTGGTTTGATGAGGTGCTGGATTCGGAAAGCTACGGGACCAGCCGCGGCAACGGCATCCTCGTGCGCGGCGATGACGGGATCTGGCGCATCGCTTACTACGCCCTGACCTTTCCCATCCCCAACGCCCTGGCGCGGGACATGACGGCCCGCATCCGAGCGGCACAGGCCGTCCAGGAGCCCGCGGCGTGATCCGCCACCTGACGATCGCGGCCCTGTTGCTGGTTGCTTCGGCCTGCGACGGACCGATGCCAGGCCGCGTCCGCTACAATGTCATCGCTCACGACGCCCAGATCCGCTCGGCGACCCTGACGCTCTGCGAAGCCGAGACCGAACTGGAAGACCGAAACGGCGCCTGGACCGCCGACGTGCCGGTCTCCTGCGAGGGCGGCGGCCACATCATGGTCCTGCTCGACGACGGCGCGGCAGTGAGTTGTTCGGGTGATCACGTCGAGCCGGGCATGTCCGAGACCTTCGGCTATGTCGCCTCCTCGACCGGCTGCGCCTTCGCGGACTAGAAGGCCCCATGGAATTCCACGACGACGCCTTTGTGCTGTCGGCGCGTTCGCACGGCGAGACCGGGGCGCTCGTCGATCTGCTGACCCGTTCCAACGGTCGCGTTCTCGCCTATGTGGCTGGCGGCGCTTCGCGCAAGATGAAGCCGCATCTTCAGCCGGGCTCCCGCGTGCTGGCCGAATATCGTGCCCGAACGTCCGAGCACCTGGGCTCGGTGCGGCTTGAACCGGTAGGTGAGGGGGCGGCCGCCCTGTTCGATGACCCGCTGGCGCTTCAGGGTCTGGCCGCCGCCGCCGCCGTGGCCCAAGGCGCGTTGCATGAGCGTGAGCCCCATCCCGGCGCCTTCATGGCGATGGAGGCGCTCACCGAAGCCCTGGTTCACCGCGAGATCTGGCCGGCCGTTTTCGTGCGCTTCGAGCTTGGCCTGCTGGACGACCTGGGCTTTGGGCTGGACTTGAAAAACTGCGCCGTCACGGGCTCGCTCGACAAGCTCACCTGGGTCAGTCCCCGCACCGGTCGCGCTGTCTGTATGGAGGCGGGCTTGCCCTATGCTGATCGCCTGCTGACCCTGCCGCCGTTCCTGCTGGCTTCCAGCCATGGCCTGAAACGGGGCGACATCGGGGACGGTTTCGCCCTGACCGGCCACTTTCTGGAAATGCACATCTTCCACCCCGCTGACAAACCGCTGCCGCCCGCACGCGATCGGCTTGTGGAGAAACTGGGCTCAGCCGGGCTTCTGTGACGCCGCAAGGCTTTGGCGGGCGAATGACTCGTCCTAGAAGCAAGCCATGACCGTTCACGCCCCTCCGCCCGAAGACGGCGGCCGCATCGTCGACGAACCTCTCTCAGAGGCCCTGTCGCGGCGCTATCTCGCCTATGCCCTGTCGACCATCTCCTCGCGCGCCCTGCCAGACGTCCGTGACGGGCTGAAACCCGTCCACCGTCGCCTGCTCTACGCCATGCACCGCATGCGCCTGAACCCCGAGGGCGCGGCCAAGAAGTGCGCCAAGGTCGTCGGCGAGGTCATGGGCTCTTTCCACCCCCACGGCGACCAGTCGATCTACGACGCCCTGGTCCGCCTCGCCCAGGAGTTCGCCCAGCGCTATCCGCTGGTCGACGGCCAGGGCAACTTCGGCAACATCGACGGCGATAGCGCCGCGGCCATGCGCTACACCGAGTGCCGCCTGACCGAGGCCGCCGCGCTGCTGATGGACGGCATCGACGAGGCCGTCGTCGACTTCCGGCCGACATACGACGGCGAGGAGGAAGAGCCGGTCGTCGTCCCGGCGGGCTTCCCGAACCTGCTCGCCAATGGCGCGGCCGGCATCGCGGTGGGCATGGCGACCTCCATTCCGCCCCATAATGCGCTGGAGCTGATCGACGCCTGCCTCGTCCTGCTGGACGATCCGCACGCCTCGACCCAGACCCTGATGGAGAAGGTCCCGGGCCCCGACTTCCCGACCGGCGGCGTCATCGTCGAACGCCCCGCCGCCATCCACGAGGCCTATGAGACGGGCCGTGGCTCCATCCGCATGCGGGCCCGCTACGCGGTCGAGGATCTCGGTCGCGGCACCTGGCAGATCGTGATCTCCGAGATCCCGTATCAGGTCCAGAAGTCCAAGCTGATCGAGGATCTGGCCGGCCTGATCGAAAGCAAGAAGGCCCCGCTGCTGGCCGACGTCCGCGACGAATCCGCCGAGGACATTCGCGTTGTGCTGGAGCCCAAGAGCCGCACGGTTGAGCCTGAGCACCTGATGGAGAGTCTGTTTCGGCTCTCGGCTCTCGAGAGCCGCTTCCCGGTCAACATGAACGTGCTGGACGCGTCGGGCGCGCCGAGGGTCATGGGTCTTCGCGCCTGCCTGCAGGCCTTCCTTGATCACCGCCGCGAGGTGCTGGTCCGCCGCGCCCGCTATCGGCTGGAAAAGATCGACCGCCGTCTGCATCTCCTCGACGGCCTGCTCATCGCCTTCCTCAATCTGGACGAGGTGATCCGCATCGTGCGCGAGGCCGAACATCCCAAGGCCGAGCTGATCGCCCGCTTCGCCCTGTCCGAGATGCAGGCCGACTACATCCTCGACACTCGCCTGCGGAACCTCGCCCGCCTCGAGGAGATGACGCTCAGGAAGGAACACGCCGAGCTGACCGAGGAGCGCGCCGGCATCGCCGACCTGCTCGACAGCGACCGCAAGCAGTGGCGCCTGGTCGGAACGGGTCTGAAGGACGTGAGGAAGCAACTGGCCGCCGAGGATCGCGGCGACGCCGAGCGCCCTTCCGGCGTCAACGGCCGCTCCAGCTTCGGCGAGGCCGCCGAGACTGCCGCCGCCGCCCCCGTCGAGGCCTTCATCGTGCGCGAGGCCATCACCGTCGTCCTGTCCGAGCGCGGCTGGATCCGCGCCGCCAAGGGCAGGGTCGAGGACCCGTCGGAGCTCAAGTTCAAGGAAGGCGACAAGCTGGCCTGGCTGGTCCCCGCTGAGACGACCGACAAGCTGC
>CAMLNT010000067.1 GCA_946481425.1 uncultured Brevundimonas sp. | reverse complement strand
AATCGCCCGAGGCCATGAAGGCGTCATAGCCGCCGACGCGGCAGACCGAGACGTTCACGTCTGCGCGCAGGTTGCCCTTCTCCATGTCGCCGTCGCATGCGCCCAGGTACATCAGGATCATGCGGATTTTCTTGACGTAGGCGACGGCCTCGTCGGGTGTGCGGATATGCGGCCGCGAGACGATCTCCATCAGTGCCGTGCCCGCACGGTTGAGGTCGACGTAGCTCTCGGTCGGCGACAGGTCGTGGATCAACTTGCCGGCGTCCTGTTCCAGATGCAGGCGCTCGATGCCGACCTCGAAGAAGGTCCCGTCGTCGCGTTCGACCTCGACCACGCCCTCGCCGACGATGGGGTGGTAGAGCTGGCTGATCTGATAGCCAGTCGGCAGGTCGGGGTAGAAATAGTTCTTCCGGTCGAACTGGCTGAAGGTGTTGATCTTGGCGCGTAGGCCCAGACCGGACTTCACCGCCTGTTCGACGCAGTGGCGGTTCAGCACCGGAAGCATGCCGGGAAAGCCCGCATCGACCAGCGAGACCTGCTCGTTCGGCCCGGCGCCGAAGCCGACCGCGGCGCCCGAGAACAGCTTGGCCTTCGAGGCCACCTGGGCATGGATCTCCAGACCCATGACGAGTTCCCATGGGCCGGTGCGGCCTTCGATGACGTAGCGGGGGGCGGTGGCGGTTTCGGTGGTCATGAGGCGGCTATAGCGCGGAGGGCCGCGCCGTCTCAAGCCAAGCGGCGCAATGGCTTTCAGGGGCGAGGCTTGACGCGACTCTCGCAAAGGCGGATTTCGACAGAACGCTGGTTCTCGGGGAGGATGGAATGAGCGTCGAAGTCACCATGCTCGTGTATGCGACGGCCCTGCTGATCGCGCTGGTCCTGATCCAGGCGCTGGCGGGCATTCAGGCCAACAGCCTGGCCGTACAGGCGGGATCGCGGGACAATCTGCCGCCGGTCAAGACGTTCCACGGACGGGCCAGCCGCACCGTCGACAATCACCGCGAAGGCCTGATCATGTTCGCGCCGCTGGTGCTGGCGGGGGCGCTGATGGATGTGTCGAGCGCGACGACCGTGCTGGGCGCACAGCTGTTCTTCTACACCCGCGTGGCCCATGCGGTGCTCTATCTGATCGGCGTCCCGTGGCTGCGCGCGGCCGCGTGGGGTGTCGGCATGGCAGGCATCGTCATGGTGCTGCTTGGGGTACTGGGGATCGCCTGACGCCTTCCCGACCGGGCGCATAGCCCTTTTGTGGGCTTAGTCCCGCGACCGGCCTTGGAGCCGCCTCAGGACTTCATGGGCCGCGCGTTCCGTTTCATTCAGCGGATCGTAGCTCCACCGCTCGAGCGACCCGTTGAAACGCCGGGCGGCGCCGCGGGCCTCGAGCGCGGCGTGGAAGGCGTCGAACTTGGGCGTGCCGCCTTCAAGCGACAGGACGTGGACCGGCTTGCCGGCGGTCGCCGCCTCGGCGGCCATGTTCACCGAATCCTCGGTGACGGCGATGTGGTCGGCAAGGTGCAGGAAGGCGAAATAGGGATTGGGGCCATCGCCGTCCCAGATCCACCCCGGCAGGTGCGACAGACGCGCCGTCATGGCGGCGCGCACGCCCGCGGGCGTACGGCGCGAGAAGGTCACGAGCACCGAGCCGCCGGCGGCCTGCACGGCGCCGGCGAGCTGGTCGGCGCGGGCGGTGGCCGTTTCGACGGACATCTCGTGCGCCCTTGAGCGGCCCCCGACGAGCACCGCGACTCGCGGGGCGGGCAGGTCGATGAGCCGCTCCGAGAATGGGGCCGAGGCTGCCGACAGGCGCTCGGACGTGATCCGGTTCGGCGAGCCCAGGATGGGGAAGACGTTCGCGCCGGTCAGACCATCATGCAGGGGCGGGATCACCAGATCGAAGGGCCCGAGATCGGTCTTGGGGTCCTGGAGCTGGACGACAAAGGTCCGGCCCCCGCTGCGGTGCTTCAGGCGCGTCGTGAAGGGCAGGCTGGCGCGGCCGCAGCCGATGACGATGTCCGGATACGGCGCCTCGACCCGGTCGGAGCCGGCGGCGAGCATGGCGTTCGGCCAGAGCCTGAGCAGGTTCGGCCAGCGGTCGAACAGCGGGCTGAAGCGCACGCGTTTGAGAGTGATCTCGGCAGGCGTCAGGCGCTGGATCGCCTCGGCGAGGCCCAGCGCCTGATTCTCGATGCCTGCGCGGCCGTCCGTGACGGCCCAGATCGACAGGGGGAGGCTGGTTAGCGCCACTCGACCTTGAGGATCTCGTAGGCCTTCACGCCGCCGGGCGTATTGACCTCGACGACGTCGCCCTTTTCCTTGCCGATCATCGCGCGCGCGATCGGGGAGGTGATGGAGACGCGGCCTTCCTTCACATCGGCTTCGTGTTCGCCGACGAGCTGGTAGCGGCCCTCTTCCTCGGTGTCCTCGTCGACGACCGTGACGGTCGCGCCGAACTTCACCTGGCTGCCGGAGAGCTTGGAGACGTCAATCACCTGGGCGCGCGAGATCTTGTCCTCGATCTCGGCGATGCGGCCTTCGATCCAGCCCTGGCGTTCCTTGGCGGCGTGGTACTCGGCGTTCTCGGACAGATCGCCGTGCGAACGCGCCTCGGCGATAGCGGCGATCACACTGGGACGCTCAATCGACTTCAGGCGCTTCAACTCGTCGTCGAGGGACTGGTATCCCCCGGCCGTCATCGGCACTTTTTCCATTCGCGGGTAGGTTTCTTGTCGCCCTGTGAAATGAAAAGCCGACCGCGGGCGTGGCGGTCGGCGCATAGTGGGCCAAGAGGATAGGCCTCAAGTCCGCCTTATTCAAGAGGGGCGGCGGAACCTGCGGACATAGAGGCGGTAGATCAGCAACCACGCCAGCCAGACCGCCGCCGCGGCCGAGGCTGCGGCGATCAGGGCGCTGACGAGCGCCACGCCGACGATGCCGGCAATCAGCATCACGACAAGGCCAGCCAGTACGGCGACCATGAGACGCAGCGCCTGGCCTTTGAACCGCAGGCCGGTCGGGGGAGTCGGGTGGGGGAGGTCGCTCATGCATCATTAACGTATGTAGCCGGCGTTCGGTTCGCCAGTGACGCGATCTGACGCTTCAAGCGTAGCTGTATGACCCGCCGCGCTGCAGGGCCCGCTGGTAGGCGGGGCGGGCGTGGATGCGGTCGAGGAAGGCGGCGATCATGGGCTTGCCGCGCGCGCCGGCCCTAGCGGCGGCGGCCTCGAGGGGGAAGCTCATCATGATGTCCGCTGCGGTGAACTGGTCGCCCGCGAACCAGTCCGACCGCCCCAGTTCGGCCTCCCAGTAGCTGATATGGCTGTCGAGCTGCGGCTGGACCATGCGTGCGTTCACCTGACGCGAGACGCCGTTGACGATCGGGCGAAGAAGGCCGGGGCTGCGCCTGGGCAATTGGCTGAAGATCAGGCGAAGCAACAGCGGCGTCATGGCCGATCCCTCGGCGTAGTGCAGCCAGTAGGTGAAGCGCCGGGCCTCCTCGGTCCCGCGCGGCGGCCGCAGGCGGCCCTGGCCGTGGGTGTCGAGCAGATATTCGACGATGGCTCCCGTCTCGGCGACCTTGATGCCTTGGTCCTCGATCACCGGGGACTTGCCGAGGGGGTGGATGGCGCGAAGCTCGGCAGGCGCCAGCATGGTCTGGGCGTCTCGCTCGTAGCGCTTCACCTCATAGCCGAGTCCAAGCTCCTCCAGCAGCCAGAGCACGCGCTGGGAGCGGCTGTCGTTGAGGTGGTGGACGATGATCATGGCGTGTGGCTCCGAGGCGACCCGGCCAGACTAGCGCCAGATCACAGCAACGCTAGCCGCGCGCCTGCGCCTTGAAAGGTTTCTTGGCGAACGGCTTCTTGCCGGGGGCGCCGCCGGGCTTGGCTTTGAAGCCCTGCTTTTTCTTGAACGGCGGCCGAGGTCCGTCAGCGGTCCCTTCGGCGCGTTCCGGACGCTTGAAGGGCTTGGGCGGCGCATGGCGGTTCTCGCCGTCGGCGCGCTTGGGGAACGGCTTCTTCTTGAAGGGCTTGGGGGCTCCGGTTTCCGCATCGTCGAAGCGGGGCTTGGGGCCGCCCTTGCGGTAACCGCCGGGGGCCGGAGCCTCCGACGCGGTGATCGTGACGTCCTTCTCGCCCGAGGCAGCGACGGCGTCCCGGAAACGGCTGGCGTGGGTATTGGCGATCTGGAAGCGGGTCTCGTCCGGATAGATGCGGATCGAGCCGATTTCCTTCTTGGTGATGTGGCCGAGGCGGCAGATCAACGGGATCAGCCACTTGGGATCGGCGTTGCGCGACCGGCCCACATCCATGCGGAACCAGCTGACCTCGTCTTCCTGCAGGCGTTCGCCTGGCCAGGGCTGGGCGGCCGTGTCGTTGTCGCGCGGCTTGCGGGCGGGGCGGTCGCCCGGATCCAGCAGCTCCTCCGGCGACGGCAGTTCCTTGCGTTGGAGGCGGATCAGCGCGGCGGCGATGGCTTCCGGGTCGCGCTCGGCGAGCAGGCGGCGGGCGAGCGCCAGATCCTCTTCCGACGCCTCCTCGGCGAAGATGTCGGCGGCCAGCAGGCGGGTCTCGTCCTTGGCGCGGATCTCGTCGGCGGTCGGGGCGCCCGACCAGACGACGTCCAGCCCGGCGTTGCCGATCAGCATGTCGGCCTTGCGGCGCCGCGTGTGCGGCACCAGCAGAACGGACACGCCCTTCTTGCCGGCGCGACCGGTACGTCCCGAGCGGTGCAGCAGGCCGGCCTTGTTCATCGGCAACTCGGCGTGAATGACCAGGCCAAGATCGGGGAGGTCGAGGCCGCGGGCGGCTACGTCAGTGGCGACGCAGACGCGCGAGCGGCCGTCGCGCAGTGACTGGAGCGCGTCGTTTCGCTCGCGCTGGCCCATTTCACCGGACAGGGCAACCGAGTTGAAGCCGCGTTCCAGCAACGACGACTGGAGGTGGCGCACAGCCTCGCGGGTGGAGCAGAAGACCAGCGCGCCGGGGGCTTCGAAGAAGCGAAGGACATTGACGACCGCGTGCTCGACCTCATTCGGGGCGATGCGCATGGCGCGGTATTCGATGTCGCCATGCGGGGTGTTGCGGTTGGTGGTGTCGATGCGGACGGCGTCGTTCTGATAGGTCTTGGCCAGGTTTGCGATGTCACGCGCGATGGTGGCCGAGAACAAAAGGGTGCGGCGGTCCTCGGGTGCGGCGTCGAGGATGAACTCCAGGTCCTCACGGAAACCCATGTCCAGCATCTCGTCGGCCTCATCGAGGACGACGATGCGAACAGCCGACAGGTCCAGATTGCCGCGCTCGATGTGGTCCTTGAGACGGCCGGGGGTCCCGACCACGATGTGAGCGCCTTGCGCCAGGGCTCGCTGTTCGCGACGAGCATCCATACCGCCGACGCAGGTGACGATGCGGCCCTTGGCTTCCGCATAGAGCCAGGTCAGCTCGGTGGAGACCTGCATGGCCAGTTCGCGCGTCGGCGCAATGACCAGGGCGAGCGGCGCGGTCGCGTAGAGGAACTGTTCCTGATCGCCCAGCAGGGTCGGGGCGGCCGCGAGGCCGAAGGCGACCGTCTTGCCTGAACCGGTCTGGGCCGAGACCAGCAGGTCCTGTTCGGTCAGGCCGTCCTCCAGCACCGCGGCCTGGACGGGCGTGGGCTCAGCGTAGCCGCGGGCCTCGAGGGCGCGCGAAAGGGCGGGGTGGACGGCAGGGAAGGGCATGATGGACCTGAAACGCAAAAGCGCCCGACCGGGATCATTCCCGGACCGGACGCTGGGGGGAGGGGGCTGTAGGGCCGGATAAAGGCGCCCGTGAGGCGGAGCGCCGTTATTCGCTGCGGGGCATCAGAGCCAGGGCCGAGAGCACCATCGCCTCGACTCCAGCGGTGACGGACGGTTCCGGCTCAATGCGGAACTCGGGTGAATGGTGACCGGCGGCGGTGTCGACCTCTTCAGGCAGGGTGCCGCCCACATCGAAATAGACCCCGCGCACACCGTTTCCGGGCGCGACGAAATAGGCGAAGTCCTCCGCCCCCATCCCGGTGCGGGGTTCGTCCACCAGGCGGTCGGCGCCCATGCCGGCCACGATCGCGTCGCGCACGCGTTGCGCCGTCTCGGGATCGTTGATCACGCCGGGTGTGGTTTCGGTGGCGGAGCGAGTGACGATGGGCAGGCGATCCTCGGGCACGCCGAGCGCACGGGCGGTGCCTTCGGCGACGCGGTCGATGCTGTCCAGCAGCCGCTCACGGACCTCGGGGCTGTCGGACCGAACCGTCAGCTGCAGGTCGACGCGCTCGCCGATGATGTTGTGCTTGGTCCCGCCGTGGATCGACCCGACCGTTATGACGCCCGGCTCCAGCGGGCTGATCTCGCGGCTGACGATGGACTGGAGCGAGACCACGATCTGGGCGGCGACCAGCACCGGATCAACGCCCATGTGCGGATAGGCTCCGTGCGTGCCGACGCCACGCACCTGGATGTCCACGCTGTCGGACGAGGACGAGACGACGTCGAGCGGCACGGAGATGCTGCCCGCCGGCTGGCCTGCCGAGACGTGGAAGGCCAGCGCATAGTCCGGGCGCGGGAAGCGTTCGTAGAGGCCGTCCTCCAGCATCTCGCGCGCGCCGAAGATCCGTTCCTCGGCCGGCTGGACGACCAGGACGAGGGTCCCGGACCAGCTGTCGCGGCGCTCCATCATCTGACGTGCCGAACCGACCAGGGCGGTAATGTGAACATCGTGGCCGCACGCATGCATGACCGGGCGTTCGACGCCCGCCGAATCGACCTGACGCGCGGTGGAGGCGTTCAGCAGGCCGGAGCGTTCCTCGACCGGCAGGCCGTCCATGTCGGCGCGCATGAGCACGGTCGGCCCCTCGCCATTGCGAAGCACGGCCACGACACCCGTGCCGCCGACCCCTTCGGTGACCTCATAGCCGAGCCCGCGCAACTCGGACGCCATGCGCGCGGCGGTCAGGTGCTCGAGGCCGGACAGCTCGGGATTGCGATGGAAGTGGTCCCACAGCTCGCCCAGGTGCGCGTCGTAGTCCGCCTGGATCGAGGATCTCAGGTCGCTGTCCTGCGCCTGGGCGCCCGCAGCCAGCACGGCCCAGGCCACGGTTCCGATCAACAGCTGCTTCATCGTCCATTCCCCCTGATGAGGCGGACAGTAGCAGTCAGGCGCGAAGCAGCAACGCCGCTATCGGGGGCGGCGGCCACTCCAGCGGCGCTGTGGCCGCGGCGCCGCGCGCGGGCCCAGTCGACCGCCGCGGCGGTTCTTCCAGAGCTCGAAAGCGAGGGTGGCCAGCGCCAGCTTGCCGGCGTGGCGACCCGCCATGCGGCGGCCGGTTTTCGACAGCAGGGCGGCGCCGACGAGGGTGGCGAGACGGGACAGTGCCATGAACGTACTCCTTGGCCGCAGACAACGCGCGCGCGGCGGCGGCGTTCACCCGCCCCATTGAGTTTCGCATCCATTCGCGCGAGCAGAGGGCGATGGATGCCGCCCCGACCGAACCGCGCCTGACCAGCCTCGCCCACGGCGGCGGCTGTGGCTGCAAGATTTCCCCCGCCGTGTTGAGCCAGATGCTGGCGGCGGTGCCGGCCGGACGACCGTTCGAGCAACTGCTGGTCGGGACTGAAACGTCTGACGACGCGGCAGTCTGGAAGCTGAGCGACGAGCAGGCGCTGGTTGCGACGACTGACTTCTTCATGCCGGTGGTGGACGACCCTTTCGACTTCGGGCGCATCGCGGCGACCAACGCCCTGTCGGACATCTACGCCATGGGTGGCCGGCCGGTCCTGGCGCTGGCGCTGGTCGGAATGCCGATCAATGTGCTGTCGCCCCAGACGATCGGTCGGATTCTCGAGGGCGGGGCGGCGGTCTGCGCCGATGCCGACATCCCGATCGCGGGCGGCCATTCGATCGACAGCGTCGAGCCGATCTACGGCCTTGTCGCCATCGGACTGGTCAATCCGAAGGAAATGCTGACGAACCGGGGCGCCAAGCCGGGCGATGTGCTGATCCTGTCCAAGCCGCTCGGCGTCGGCATTCTCAGCGCGGCGTTCAAGCAGGGGCGTCTGGACGCTGCTGGCTACGAGACGATGATCGCGTCGACCACGCGTCTGAACCGGGACGGGGCCCACCTGGCCGGCCGGCGCGGCGTGCACGCCATGACCGATGTGACAGGCTTCGGTCTGCTTGGCCATGCGCTGGAGATGGCGCGCGGTGGCAAGGTGCGCATCGAGCTCCTCGACAGGCCGCCGGCATTGGACGGGGTCGAGGCGCTGCTGGCCGACGGGTTGCGGACGGGGGCGTCGGGCCGCAACTGGGCCAGCTATGGCGATCAGGTCGAAGGCGTGGGCGAAGGGGCTCTGCGCGATCTGCTGACGGACCCGCAGACGTCGGGCGGCCTTCTGATCTCCGTGGCCGAGGATCAGGCGCACAACGTCCTCACCACGCTGAACTGGCATGAACCGAAGGTGGCCGCCGTGGTCGGCCGGGTGCGCGAAGGCGCGCCCGGCGTGAGCATCGTTCCCGCGTGATCCGGCGCCTCGCCGAGATCGATGTCGCGTCGCTGTCGGGCTTCGACGCGATCATCGATGTGCGCAGTCCGTCGGAGTTCGCCGAAGACCATCTTCCGGGCGCAGTGAACATGCCGGTTCTGGACGACGCCGAGCGGGCCGAGGTCGGCACGGAATACGTCCAGGGCTCCAAGTTCAGGGCCCGGCGCAACGGCGCGGCCCTGGTGGCCCGCAACATCGCGCGGCACCTGGAAGGCGCGCTGGCCGAGGCGCCTAGCGGGCTGAAGGCGTTGGTCTATTGCTGGCGGGGCGGGCAGCGCTCGCACGCAATGGCCACTATCATGGATCAGGTCGGCTGGCCGGTGACGGTGGTTGAGGGCGGCTATCAAACCTGGCGACGCGGCGTGGTGGCGCGCCTGTACAATGGCGACCTCGGCCTGAGGATCGTCCGCCTCGATGGACCCACGGGGGTGGGGAAGAGCGCCATGCTGGCGCGGCTGGCCGCGGCGGGCGTCCAGACCATCGACCTGGAAGGCCTGGCCAACCATCGCGGCTCGCTGTTCGGGCGGATGCCGGGCGGACAGCCGTCGCAGAAGCTCTTCGACAGCCGGTTGATGGCGGTAGTGTCGGGCCTCGATCCGGATCGACCGGTGGTCGTCGAGGCGGAGTCCAGCCGAATCGGTCGGGTGACCGTGCCGCCGGCTCTGTGGCGGGTGATGAGCGGCTCGCCGACGGTGGTGCTGGAGCGCCCGCTGGAGGACCGGGTCGACCGGATTCTGGCGGATTACGCAGACACAGCCGCCGATCCGGAGGCCATCGTGGCGCTCGTGGCTCGGATGCCTCGTCACCACTCCAAGGCCCGCAAAGCCGAGTGGCTGGAGATGGTTGCCCGGGGCCATCTGAAGGATTTCGTGCGGGCCCTGATCGAGCAGCACTACGATCCCGCCTATTCGGGTTCCCGTCCTGTCGGCAGAGATGACCGAAGCGTTCCGGCGGACGATCTGGAAGTCGTCCGCAAGGCCGTCGAGGCCTGCTAGGCCGGGAAAAGGACGATCACGCCGAAGACCAGAAACAGGTGCAGGGCGACAGCGGTGAAAAGGTAGCTCCGGAACGGCTGTTTGCGCGTCTTGTGGCGATGGATCTCGCAGCCGATCCAGGCGCCGACGCCGCCAAGGATCGCCAGCATGATCAGAGCGCCTTCAGAGACGCGCCAGCCGCCGCGCTGGGCCTGACGCTTGTCGAAGCCATAAACGACAAAAGCCAGCAGATTAGCGGCCAGCAAGAGCGAGCCGGCCGCCAGCATGGTGTCAGGCGTATTCCTGCACCGCGCGCACGTCCAGTTCCCCGGCCTTGATGGCGGCGATGGCCTGGGCGGCGGCAAAGGCGGCGGGAACGGTGGTGAAGTATGGGATCTTCATCATCAGGGCCGTGCGGCGCAGCGAGAAACTGTCCTGCAGGGACTGCTTGCCCTCGGTGGTGTTGATGACGATCTGGACGTCGCCGTTCTTCATGGCGTCGACGATGTGCGGGCGCCCTTCCAGCACCTTTTTGACGAGGCCGACCTCGAGCCCTTGTTCCGTCAGATAGGCGTGGGTCCCGGCGGTGGCGATGACGCTGAAGCCCTCGGCCAGCAGCAGACGCGCGGCCTCCAGAACGAACGGCTTGTCGCCCTCCTTGACCGAGACGAAGGCACAGCCCCTGGTCGGCAGGACCGTGCCGCCGCCCAGCTGGCTCTTGGCGAAGGCGCGGGCGAAGGCGGGGCCCATGTCGGTCTCGTCGGGCCGCTTCCAGTCCAGGCCCATGACCTCGCCGGTCGAACGCATCTCCGGGCCCAGGATGGTGTCGACGCCGGGGAATCGCGCAAACGGGAAGACGGCTTCCTTGACCGCGATGTGATCGTACGAGCGATCCGCCAGGCCGAATGAGGCCAGCTTCTCGCCGGCCATCACCTTGGCGGCGATGGCGGCGACAGGGGCGCCCATGGTCTTGGCGACGAAGGGGACCGTGCGGCTGGCGCGCGGGTTAACTTCAAGCACGAAGATGCGCGGCTCGGCGGAGTGGGGCTCCTCGATGGCGAACTGCACATTCATCAGTCCGCGCACCTTGAGGGCCCGCGCCATTTCGGTGGTCTGGCGCTTCAGCTCCGCGACAACCTCGGCGGACAGGGAGTAAGGCGGCATCGAACAGGCGCTGTCGCCCGAATGGACGCCGGCTTCCTCGATATGCTCCAGCACGCCCGCGACGAAGACGGTCTCGTCGTCGCACAGGGCGTCGACGTCCACCTCGGTAGCGCGGTTCAGATAGTGGTCGATCAGGACCGGGTCGTCGCCCGAGACCTGCATGGCCTCATGGACGTAGCGGTCGAGCTGTTCGCGGTCGTGGACGATCATCATGCCGCGCCCGCCCAGGACGTATGAGGGGCGGAGCACGACAGGATAGCCGACCTGTTCAGCCTTCTGGGCGGCTTCCTCGGCGGAGCGGGCCAGGCCGTTGGGCGGCTGCATCAGCCCGATGTCGTGCAGCATTTGCTGGAACCGCTCGCGGTCCTCGGCCAGGTCGATGGAGTCGACGCTGGTGCCCAGGATCGGCACACCGTCCGACTGAAGCGCATGGGCCAGCTTGAGCGGTGTCTGGCCGCCGAACTGGACGACCACGCCGATAAGCTCGCCTTTCGAACGCTCTACGTCGATCAGTTCGAGCACATCCTCAGCCGTGAGTGGCTCGAAATACAGACGGTCGGAGGTGTCGTAATCGGTCGATACGGTCTCCGGGTTGCAGTTCACCATGATCGACTCGACGCCGATGTCGGCGAAGGCGAAAGCCGCGTGACAGCAGCAGTAGTCGAACTCGATGCCCTGGCCGATGCGGTTTGGGCCGCCGCCGAGGATCACGGCCTTGCGGGCGCCGGACGGCTCGGCCTCGCACTGCGGGACCTGCCCGAGGGCCCCAGTCTCGTAGGTCGAGTACATGTAGGCGGTGGCCGAGGCGAACTCGGCGGCGCAGG
>CAMLNT010000066.1 GCA_946481425.1 uncultured Brevundimonas sp. | reverse complement strand
TGGCGGACAGGGTGGGATTCGAACCCACGGTAGGCTTCCACCTACGGCGGTTTTCAAGACCGCTGCCTTAAACCACTCGGCCACCTGTCCGTCGGCGCCCCCCTTACAGGGCAAGGACGCATTAACCAAAGCGGAAAACATCAGCGTCACTATTCCGCCCCGACGACCGATCTGAGGGCGGTGCGATGTTCCGGAAGCTGTTGCTGGGCGTGGCCTTGGCCGTGAGCCTATCGGCGTGTGGCACGATGGCCGACGCCGTGGACCCGCTCGTACCGTTCGATCGTCCGGCTACGCCGTCGCCGCGCGCTGAAATCTCCGAGCCAGCGCCCTACGTCCGTGGCACGCTGCGGCCCTACACGATCCGGGGCCGTACCTACACACCGGTCATCGATGAACACTATAACGAGGTCGGAGTCGCCAGCTGGTACGGGGACGCCTTCCATGGCCGCCCCACTGCAACGGGCGAAATCTACGACATGAACGGGCTCAGCGCCGCGCACACAACCTTGCCGCTCCCTTCGCTGGCCGAGGTGACCAATCTCGCGACTGGCGAGAGCGTCGTCGTCAGGGTCAACGATCGCGGCCCGTTCGTCGGTGACCGCATCATCGATCTGTCCCGCGGCGCAGCCGACGCCCTGGGTGTACGCAGCCAGGGGCTGGCCGAGGTTCGGGTCCGGTGGCTGGGCCCCGCGCCGGTCGGCGGCGGCACAGGTCAAGTTTACCAGCAGGCGGCCTATGAGCCCCCGCAGGCCGCGCGGCCTGCTGCGCCGGACTTCGGCGACACCGACGCCTATTTCATCCAGGCCGGCACTTTTGCGAATCGCGACAACGCCGAGGCGCTCCGCCGCCGGTTCGGCGCGGCCCGCACCACGATCGAGGATGTCCATGTCCGCGGCGAGCCGATGTTCCGGGTTCTCATCGGTCCCTGGACGGGCCGCCGGGAGGCCGAGCGCCAGCGTTCGACCCTCGCCGGGCAGGGCCTGCTCGACGCTATCCTCGTTCGCGCACAATAAATCCGCCCTCCGGCCTTTGCCTTGATGCGGTGAATCGCCATTGTGCGCCGCGTGACGCGCGGACGGTTCATTACATTCGAAGGCGGGGAGGGGGCCGGCAAGTCGACCCAGGCCCGGCTGCTGGTCGAACGGCTTCAGGCGGCGGGCCTGACGGTTGTGCTCACGCGTGAGCCGGGCGGCTCCGAGGGCGCCGAGGCGCTGCGCGCTCTGCTGGTTACAGGCGATCGTGACCGTTGGACGCCGACCGCCGAAACGCTCTTGATGTACGCGGGCCGGTCCGACCATCTGACACGCCTAATTCGGCCTGCCCTCGAGGCGGGGACCTGGGTCGTCTGCGATCGCTTTTCCGATTCGACGCGTGCCTATCAGGGCGCGGGAGGGGGCGTCTCGCCCGCCTTTATCGAGGTCATTGAGGCCGAGGTGGTGGGGCCGGACAAGCCAGACCTGACCCTTGTGTTCGACATGCCGGTCGAGGTGGGACTCGAGCGCGCCTTCGGCCGAGACATGTTCGAGGCGCGCTTTGAATCCAAGGGCTTGGAGTTTCACGAGCGCCTTCGCGCCGAATTTCTGCGGATCGCAGCCAGCCAGCCCCAGCGCTGCGCCATGATCGACGCGACAGGAACGCTGGAAGGCGTCGCCGACCAGGTCTGGTCGGCCGTGTCCTCGCGGCTTGAGGTTGGCGAGTGACGGGCTCGGTGGAGGGTCCGCGCGGCGCCTATCATCGCCTCCAGGACGAGCGGCCCGAGGCGGCTTTCCTCGATGCCATGGAACGCGGGCGACTGCATCACGCGTGGCTGCTCGCCGGCCCCGAAGGCCTGGGCAAGGCAACCTTCGCCTATCGGGCGGCGCGCCGGCTCCTTGGCGCACGATCGGACCCGTCGCGAGGCCTGTTGGGATCAGACCCTGCCGACCGCGTCAGCCGGCTGGTCGAGCAGGACGCCCACCCCGATCTGCTCGTCCTCGAGCGCCAGACGGAAGGCGGCCGCACCAAGAAATCTATCTCGGTCGAGGAAGCTCGGGCGCTGCCCGAGTTCTTCGCCAAGTCGCCGTCTATGGCTCGGTTTCGCGTGGCCATCATCGATGCCGCTGACGACCTGAACCCTAATTCAGCCAATGCCTTGCTCAAGACATTGGAGGAGCCGCCTGAACGCGGTGTCCTGTTCCTTGTGGCTCATTCGCCCGCGAGGCTTCTGGTGACGATCCGTTCGCGCTGCCGCAGGCTGGCCTTCAAGCCGTGGGCGATCAGCGATGTGGCCCAGCTTCTGGAAAGACAGGTCGGCCTGAAACCGGGCGACGCCCAGGCACTGGCCCTGATGTCCGGCGGATCGCCGGGAAAGGCTATACGCCTGGCAGGGCAGGGCGCGCTCGAAATCGATCAGACAGCACGGGCTCTCGTCCTTGGCGATGCCCCGGATGAGGCGGAGATGCTGCGGTTTGCCGATGGGTTACGTGGCGGCGAGGGCCAGGAGCGGCTGGAGCTCATGTTCTCCCGCCTGGCGGACGCCGTCCGCGAGCGCGCCGAGGGCGAACGGCCGGAAGCCTGGGGAGCGCTTTGGGAGCGGCTCAACCGCACGCCGGGCGAGGCGGCTGCGCTGAACCTGGATCGGGCCGACGTGTTGTTCTCGGCTCTGGCCGAAATCCGACGGGCCCGCGCCTGATGATCATCGACAGTCACGTGAACCTGCATGCGCCGCAGTTCGACGAGGATCGCGACGCGGTCATCGCCCGGGCGCGCGAGGCCGGTGTGCGGCTGATGGTCGAAATCTCGGACAAGCTGTCGACCTATGAAGCGACCCACGGCCTGGCCATGGCGCATGACGACATCTGGTGCACGGTCGGGGTCCATCCGCACGAGGCCAAGGACTATCCGGACCTGACGGCCGCCCGGCTGGCTGAACTGGCCGACCGGCCGAAGGTGGTCGGCATCGGCGAATGCGGCCTGGATTTCCATTACGACCTGTCGCCGCGTGACATCCAGCAGGCGGTCTTCCGCGCCCACGTCGAGGCGGCTCGCCTGGCGGGCCTGCCGCTGGTGATCCATACGCGCGAAGCCGATGATGTCATGGCTACGATTCTGCGCGAGGAACACCGCAATAGCCCATTCAAATTCCTCATGCATTGCTACACGTCGGGCCCCGATCTCGCCAAGTTGGCGGCGGAGTTGGGCGGCTGGTTTTCGGTCTCCGGGATCGCGACCTTCAAGGCCGCCGAGGAGGTGAGGGCGGTGATCCGCGACATGCCCGGGGATCGGATCATCGTCGAGACGGACTGCCCCTACCTTGCGCCGATCCCGCATCGCGGAAGGCGCAATGAGCCGGCCTACGTCACCCACGTACTGGCCAAGCTGGGCGAGATCAGGGGCTGGGACGAAAGGGAGACTGAAGCGCGCACGACCGATGCCTTCTTTGCGCTCTTTGATCGGATTCCAAGGCCATGAGCCTTGAGGTTGTTATCCTGGGTTGCGGATCCTCTGGCGGCGTGCCGCGCGCAAACGGGGACTGGGGCGCCTGTGACCCGGCCAATCCGAGGAACCTGCGCAGCCGGTGCTCTCTGGCCGTACGTCGCCATGGACCCAACGGCGTCACGACGGCGATCGTCGATACGTCACCGGACCTGCGGGCCCAGATGCTGGCGGCGGAGATCACGGACATCGACGGGGTCATGTTGACCCATGACCATGCGGATCAGACGCACGGCATCGACGACCTGAGGACGTTCGCTTACCTGGGTCGCAAACGGGTTCCAGTCTGGTTGGACGCCGAAGCCAACGCCACGCTCCAATCGAGATTTGGCTATATATTCCGTGGTGAACACGGATATCCTCCGATCTGCGATGCGCATTTGATCGTCGCGGGTGACCGCTTTTCACTGGCCGGCGCCGGCGGTGAGATTGCGGTCTCGACCTTTGCTCAGCGGCATGGACCGATAGCCTCGGTCGGATATCGGTTCGGGCCCGTCGCTTATTCAAGTGATGTCTCAGGTTTGGACACCGAGGTGTTGGCTGCGCTCGGCGATGTTGATCTCTGGATCCTCGACGCCTTGCGGTGGACGCGTCATCCGACCCATGCCCATGTCGATCAGGCGTTGGCGTGGATCGCGGAGGCTGGCGTCAGGCGAGCGATCCTGACCAACCTGCACATCGACCTCGACTACGACCGGCTTAGCGCCATGTTGCCGCCGCACGTGTCCGTGGCGTTCGATGGACGGCGGGAAGTCGTGGCCCAGTAGCCGACGGCCAATCCTACTGGTCGGCGTATAATTTCGCATAATATATCTTAGGCGCATTTCCGTTGATGGCCGGGATGGGTGGCCGCTTCACCCCTCCTGACCCGCCAGGCCGCAGGGAAAAGGCGCGATCGACCGATAGAAGGCCGCTGCCGCCTGCACAGCCTGGCCTTCGCTTAGCTTGTAGGCATGTTCGACCACCATCGCCTGCTGCTCGATGTTGAGCCCATCCCACCGGCAGTTCTCGTCAGCGACGTACCCATAGGCGTCAGCGTTGTCTCCGGCCCGGATCTTGGCCCACGCCAGATTCACGCCCTGCTGAGCCTGCCAGATGTGGACCAACTCGTGGATGAAGGTCGCCCGCCGTGACAGCTTCTCGACCGAATAGTCCGCCGCCAGCCTGTCGCCCGGCCACGCGATCCACTCCCGCCCGAACCAGCGCCCTGCCACGAAAGCGCGGTCGAACGGTTTCGGCGATCCGATAAAGCGGATCGTTTCCAGACGCAGCTTGTCGCCGAACACCCGACGGGCCAGCGCCTCTTCGCCTTGCGTAAGCGAGCGTATCGACCAGCCTCCCTGCCCCTTGGCCGGTGGCCGCCTCATGGCGCGTAATCGGCCTCAGGGCCGACATACTCCCAGTGCCAGGGCTCGTAGACGTAGTTCACGAAGCCGTAGCGCCTCGCGTTGCGCACCAGCCAGCGGTACGCCGGACCTCTGGTCTGCCACAGCCGGTTATAGGCATTGGTCGAATCGATCCCGTGGTCGGGCGCGTGGCCGACGTTGATGTCGAGCGCCCACCCCGTCCGGTGCGCCGAACAGGAGGCGCGGCGCAGGCCGTCGCAATTCTGCTGGTCCTCGCAGCGGACGCCGTCGATGTCCGGGTGACGGTAGGTCGAATAGACCGTCAGCAGATCGGGATCGGCCGCGATCTCGGGATCCTCCCGCCTTGCGTCGGAGACCATCCGGCGGAAGGCCGCGATGACGACGGCGTGGGCCATCCGTCCTGGCCGGCGCACTGATTCCTCGGTGTAGTCGAACTCGGCCAGTTCATAGCGTTCCGGCGCTCGAGGGCACTCCCCCCTCACCCGCGCCATGACGAACGGTCGACGCTCCTGCCAGAGGCCCTTCAACACTTCGAAGGTCGCCGGGCCGAACCGGCCATCGGAAAGAAGTCCGTACCGCGCCTGAAACTCGGCCAGGCGCCTCGCAAACTCCGGGGTCCCGGCGCCGCAGTGTGTGCCGAGCTCCTGCTGGGTGAGCGGCACATAGGTCTCCCATCCGATCTCTCGACCAAACGGTTCCCAGTCCAGCGTGTGCAACGTCCGCTCGTTGTTGCTCGCGGCCTCGATCCAGATCGCGGGGGCCGTGTAGCAGAGGGCTACTTCGCGCAGCACATCGACACGTTGGGCCCGTGCGGGCTGAGCAACGGCGATCAGCGCCAGGAGGATAGTCGCCAGCTGCAGCAGACGCGGTCCGGTCATGCGCCAAGGAAGCCACGAGCCCTCGCGGGCGGCAAGCGCGATTGTTCCGGCCGACTAGCCAGCCGGCGGCGGATTGATCGGCTCGGGCGCCGGTTGGGCGGGCTGGACCACGACGACCTCGGGCGGATCCTGGCGCGCTGCTTCGGCTCGGGCGGCAGCGGCCTCGGCAGCAGCACGGTCAGCCGAAGCTCGAGCCGCCGAAGCCGCGGCCAGTCCGTCCTGGGCGCCTTCCAGCTGACCTTGAAGGCGGGCGTCGGCGATCGCGTCTTCGACAGCGGCGACATCGCCCTCCGCGACGAGCGCCTCCTGCTGGGTCTCGTTGGTTGAGACCACCATCCAGACCACGCCGATGATGGCCGCCAGCGCCACGATGCCTGCAATCCACCAGGCCGTGTTGGACTGGCGGCCCGCGACCGTCGTCTCGGTGGTGCGGACCTGGGCCGGTTCGCCGGGATGGTAGGGATCGACCTGCGACACCGTAGTGCGCGTGGTCTCCTGGTAGTGCGGGTCCTGGTCGGTCATGCGACGGCTCCGGTTGCTCTGCTCGAGGCGGCAAACGGGCGCCGATGGGTCCGGTTCCGGCGTTAACCCTGCTTGCGAAGCAACAGGGCCGTCCAGGCGTCGTGGTGGATGACCCGCTCGACCGAGAAGCCCAGCGGCGTCCAGGCGGCCAGGACTTCGTCCTCCTGGGACCGGAGCAGGCCCGACAGGATCGCGTGACCGCCAGGGCGCAGCAGGGCATTGATGGGCGCCGCCAGGTCGATCAACGGACGCGCCAGGATATTGGCGAACGCCAGATCGTAGGGCGCCGGGCTGGTCACTGCGACGTGGCTGAGGTCGCCATCCTCGACGAACGTCGCCTGGGCACCGTTGATGTCGGCATTCTCGGCGGCAATCCGGACGGAAGGCTCGTCAATGTCGGTGCCAACCACGATCTGCGACCCGGTTCGCGCCGCGGCAATGCCGAGCACACCCGTGCCGGTCCCGACGTCGAGGACCTTGCCCGGCGCCCCCTCCCCGGCCAGCACATCCTCGAAGGCTTCCAGGCAACCGACAGTCGTGCCGTGATGTCCCGTACCGAACGCGGCGCCCGCTTCGATTCGCAGATTGATGGTGTCGGCCGGCACCTTGCCGCCGTCGTGTGCGCCATAGACGAAGAAGCGTCCGGCGCGGACGGGCGGCAGACCGGACAGGCTCATGGCGATCCAGTCGGCGTCCATCAGGTCCTCGACCGTTGTCTCCAGCGGATAGGCTTTGAGGATGGCGACGATGCCGTCGGCCTCCTCGCGGCTGGTCGGATAGGCGTCAATGCGCCAGACCCCCTTGTCCTCGTCTTCCTCGAGAATGGAGTAGGTCGCGCCCTCCAGCAGGACGTCCGCATCGATGGCCGCCGCGGCGGCCTCTGCGGAATCTCGCGCACCACGTGCGATAATCTGGACGGCGGACTCGGACATTTCGTAAGAACCGTT
This sequence comes from uncultured Brevundimonas sp., assembly GCA_946481425.1. The sequence goes on along the minus strand of CAMLNT010000066.1, from coordinate 4,339 downwards.
ATGCTGGCGATTCACCGGGGCGTGTGCACCGGTTCAGGATCCGCATCTACAACACACTCCCAGGGGTCGGCGAGAAACATGGCCAAGAGTCCGGCGAAAGCCGCTACGAAACCCGCGGCGAAGCCCAAGGCTTCCGCTGCCAAGTCCACCACCGCTGCCAAGCCGGCGGCTGCGGCCAAGGCTACGGCTGCCAAGCCGGCCAAGGCGACGGCTCCGAAGGCCTCTGCGCCCAAGGCCGGTGCCAAGCCCGTGACGGCCGCGAAGACCGCAGCCAAGCCGGCCGCCGCCAAGGCCACGGCTCCGAAGGCCGCCGCCAAGGCCACGGCTCCCAAGGCCGCCGCCAAGCCGGCCGTTGCGACGAAGGCTGCCGCCAAGCCCGCCGCCAAGCCGGCCGCGTCTCCGAAAGCCGCCGCCAAGCCGGCTGCTGCGCCCAAGGCTGCTGCTGCGCCCAAGCCGGCCGCTGCGCCCAAGCCCGCCGCTGCGCCTGCCGCCGCCGCTGCTCCGGCCACGAGCACCACGCCGTCCTACGCCAAGCCTGAAAAGGGCTTCTTCTCCAAGATCGTCGACGCGATTTTCGGCAAGCAGTAAGCGGTCCGCTTCGCACAACGAAAAGCCCGCGCCTCCGGCCAGGAGACGCGGGCTTTTTCATGCGCCCGCGATCAGGGCAGGTCTTCGCCGAGGATCGCCATGTTGAAGGTGTAGGAGCCGTCGTCGTCCTCGTCCTCGTAGACGACGCCGATGAACTCGTCGCCGATGTAGACCTCGGCGGAATCGTTCTGCTTGCGCGCCTTGACGTTGATGGCCCCGTTGGTGAAGGCCTTCTTGAGATACATCTCGATGCGCTTGATATCGGCTTCCGTCACGTCGGACCTCTTCTGGATTTCGGGCGCGGACCCTAGTCGCATGGTCCGCCTAGGCCAAGGCCGTCAGATGGAAAAGTCGTAGACGATATCGGCCAGCGTATGGTCCATCGTGCGCGCCGGGTCCTCGCAGGACGGGCAGTTGACGATGCGGGCCGGTACGCCTGCTGCGGTGCAGCCGGCCGGGACCTCTTTCAGCACGACCGAGCCGGACGCCACCTTGGCGTAGTCGCCGATCTGGATGTTGCCGAGCACCTTGGCGCCCGCGCCGAGCAGCACGCCCTTGCCGATCTTCGGATGGCGATCGCCGCGCTGGGCGCCCGTGCCGCCCAGGGTGACGGCGTGGAGCATCGAGACGTCGTCGCCGATGGTCGCCGTCTCGCCGACCACGATCCCGGTGCCGTGATCGAAGAAGACTCCCTTGCCGATGACTGCGGCGGGATGAACGTCGACCTGGAACAACTCCGAGACGCGGCTCTGGAGGTGGAAGGCCAGGGTATGGCGGCCCTCCCCCCATAGATAGTGTCCCACCCGATAGGCCTGCAGCGACTGGAAGCCCTTGAAGAACAGGAACGGCTGCAGGGCCTGCTTGGCCGCCGGGTCGCGCTCGAGTACGGCCGCGAGGTCGGCCTCGGCCGCCGTCACGATGCTTGGCTCGGCCTCGTAGGCTCGCTCAATCACCTCGCGCCAGGCCATCGGCCCGACTTCCGTGTCGCCGAGCTTGCGGGCGAGCTGGAAGCTGAGAGCGCCCGCCAGATCGTGGTGCGACAACACCACGGCGTGAAGCAAGCTGCCGAGTGCGGGCTCCGCCTCCGCAGAAGCGGCCGCCTCCGCTCGCAGGCGCGCCCACAGGGTCTGTTCAGTTTCGACGGGTTTCAGCGCCGCGGACATGACCGGCCTTCCTTTTCCTAGCCGCCAAGATGAGGCTTCGCCCCGGTCGGGGCAATGGCGGCTGCGTTCTGCGGACGGTTCGCGCAAAAGGTCATCGGATGGCCGGATTTGGCTGGCGTCCTCGTCTGCTCGTTCCTAGGTTCAGACCCATGATCCGTTCGTTCCTGATGTCCGTCGCCGTGGCGGCCGCCGCCGCTGGTCCGGCTCTCGCCCAGGAGCGACCGCTCGGCGACGCCGAAGTCCTCGCGCTGGCGGATAATCAGGTCGTGTGGTGCGAGAACTGGTCCGAGGAAACCCGCGACTGTGAAACGCTATACATGCTCAGGCGTGAAGCCGACGGGGGGCTGGTGTCGGCGGGCATGTTCCTGCTCAGCGACAATCCCCTGATCCAGGTGACGATCGCAGACCGCGTGACACTGGAAAATGGCCGCCTCTGTTCCTCAGGTTCGACCGAGGAACTGAATGTGGAAGCCACGCTCGGCGGGCGCCCCTCGCCGGAAACGACCATGATGGTCCGCATGCTGATGGCGGAATCCATGGCCGAATATGCCGAGACCACGATCTGCCAGCAGTTGTTCTCCAACGGCGATCCGGAGTGGCTGGGCGAGATCATCACCTCGGACGACACCCGGCTGTACGACTTCGAATCGACTTACCGCCTCGGCACGGTCGAATCCGGCTTCCTGCTTCGCCCGGTGCTGGGCGAGCCCACAGATGACGAGCAGATCCAGCTTTGAGCGACCTTGGCGATCGGCTTCCCCTCCCGGTCCACGATACCGGGGCGCTTGAGCGTCTGCGGACACGCCGGTCAGCGCCGGCGCAAAACCTGACGGCGCCAGGCCCGAACGCGGAACAGCTTGCCGAACTGCTTCAGCTTGCGGCCAGAACGCCTGATCATGGCAAGCTTTTCCCGTGGCGGTTCGTCGTTATGGAGGGGCCCGCGAAGGAGGCTCTGGTTGAGGCTCTGCGGCCGCTTGCGGAACGCCAGCCGGATGCCGACAAGGCCGGCAAGGTTCTGGCCAAACTCGCCAATCCGCCCGTGACGGTTCTGGTCGTCTCCCGACCGGTCGCGGGCCATAAGGTGCCAGTCTGGGAGCAGCAACTGTCCGCCGGCGCGGTCTGCATGAACCTCGAGCACGCCGCCGACGCCATGGGCTTCTCGGCCAGCTGGATCACCGACTGGTACGCCTATGAGCCGGCTGCACGACCGTTGCTCGGCTTGCAGGACGGCGAACAGGTCGCCGGCTTCATCCATCTCGGCACGCTCGCCGAGGGGCCTGCCGAGCGCCCACGTCCAGACATGGCCGCCATCGTAAGCCGTCTTTGACCAAACCCGGGGTTGCGCTCTAACTAGGCGCCAGTTCCGGGGAGACGGTCCGTCATGCGTCTGTTTTCGATTCTCTTGTGCCTTCTGGCCGCGACGCCGGCCTATGCCCAGACCGCGGGTGATCCGGCCACCATGGATCAGGTTGGCCTGGCATGGGAAAGGGCGCCCTCGATCGAGCGGATGGCCCGGCTGTTTCCGCGCGTCGCCTGGCAGGCCGGCCATCGGCGCGGCATGGCGCGCCTGTCCTGCACCTCGCTCGCCAATGGGCGCCTCCGGTGTTCCGTTCTCGAAGAAGACGCGGCAGGGGTCGGCTTTGGCCAGGCCGCGATCCAGGTCATGGACCGAGCGATCGTTCGCGCCACCGACGGCGCCGCCGTGGAGAATCGCACCTTCGTTTTCACCCTCCGCTTCGGCTACTGGCCGCCCCGCTTGCGGCCGGACGCTTTCCATCCGACCGAGGCGGGCCTCCGCTGGACGGTGGCGCCGAACCTGGGCGAATGGGACGGCAACGACGCGCCCGGCTTCCGCGGCGAGGCCCTGATCGTCTTCGACTGTGTGGCGGCCGCCGATGGCTCGCTGGCCTGCACCGAGGTCAGCCGCGAGCCCCAGGATATCGAGGAGATGGTGGAGGCCATCACTCAATCCCTCGCCGAGGCGCGGGTTGAGCGGATCGACGGCGGTTCGCCTGAAGGCGTGCGATTCCGCTGGGGCATGCGCTGGCGGCGGATCAACTAGGCCTAGGCTCCGCCTGCGGCCTCTGCACAAGGCTGACCAGCACGACCGAGATGATCATCAGCAGGTACCAGCTTCCCAGTTTGGCGAGGCTAACGGGCGACCATCCGCCTTCCTGATCGGGATAGATCCAGGCCCGCGCCCAGGTGCCGAGGTTTTCGGCGATCCAGATGAACAGGGCGACCAGCAGGAAGCCCAGCAGCGCCGGCATCCAGCGCCGCGTCCGGTCCGGCGTGAAATAGAACCGCGTCCGCCAGAACAGCAGCGCCGTGGCCGCGAACAACAGCCAGCGGAAATCCCAGATCCAGTGGTGGGCGAAAAAGTTGACGTAGATCGCCGTGGCCAGCACGACCGTCGTCCAGACCGGCGGATAGTGGTCGAACCGGATGTCGAAAATCCGCCAGATGCGCGCGATGTAGGAGCCGACCGCCGCATACATGAAGCCCGAGAACAGCGGCACCTCGCCGATCCTCAGCAGGCTCGGCTCCGGATAGATCCATGACCCCGCGGCCGTCTTGAACAGCTCCAT
>CAMLNT010000065.1 GCA_946481425.1 uncultured Brevundimonas sp. | reverse complement strand
TCGTCGTAGGCGGCGTCCATCAGGTTGTCGCGGCTCTTCACGAAGCCCGGGCGCTGGGCCAGGGCCTGCAGCAGCAGGAACTCGGTGACGGTCAGGCGCACGTTCTTGCCGTCCCAGGTGCATTCGTGGCGGGCCGGGTCCATGGCCAGTTTGCCGCGACGCAGCGCCTTGGCCGAGGCGTCCGGATCGACGGCCTCGCCCTGCTCGATGCCGGCGCGGCGCAGGATCGCCTTGATGCGCTCGATCAGAAGCCGCTGCGAGAACGGCTTGGTCATGTAGTCGTCGGCGCCCAGGTTGAAGCCGAGGATCTCGTCGATCTCCTCGTCCTTGGACGTCAGCATGATGATCGGCAGGTTCGAGGTCTGGCGGATGCGGCGCAGCACCTCCATCCCGTCCATGCGGGGCATTTTCACGTCGAGGATCGCCAGGTCCGGCGGCTCGCTCTCCAGCGCTTCAAGTCCCGCGGCGCCGTCATGATAGGCGCGCACGGTGTGGCCGTGGCTCTCAAGGGCCAGCTTTACCGATTCGACGATGTTCTCGTCGTCGTCCACGAGGGTGATGTTGGCCATGGTCCGTGGGGGTCTCCGTCCAGCGGTGCGGCCACGCTTCGCGGCCGCCCGTGACAAGATTAGGGCGCGCGGGCGTTCAGGCCAAGGCGCGCCATGACAGGTCAGAAACGATCAGCCGGCAGAACGCCGTGAGCCGTCGCGCCGTTCCGGAACCGGCGCTATGGTCAGGCTGCGAGACAGGGGAGCTCCGCATGTCAGACCCGGCCGATCCATACGCCACGCTCAGCCGCATCTTCGCTGGCCGTTCGGCCCTGTTGCTCGAGGACGACGCCGCCCTGGCCGATCACGTGGCCGGCAAGCTGGACCGGGCCGGGTTCGGCTCGATCGACCGCGCGGTCACGGGCGAGGAGGCGATCGCCCTGGCGTCGGCCAACCGGTACGACGTGATGATTCTGGACCGGATCACGCCCGGGATGGACGGCCTGAGCGCGCTTGATTCGATCCGCAACGGGGCCGGACCGTCCGCCGAGGCGCCGGCGCTCTTCCTGACCGCCCTGGGCGGCGAGCGTCAGAAGGTCGAGGGCCTGATGGCCGGGGCAGATGACTATGTCGCCAAGCCCGTCGGCGATGAGGAGCTCCTCGCACGCGTGGCGGCGCAACTGCGTCGGGCGGGCCGGTCCAACGGTGAGGCGCCGCGATCGGAACTGACCAACGGCCCGTTCCGCCTGTCGCACGGGGCGCGAACCCTCGCCTACCAACCGCCGGGCGGCGAAGGCCGGATGCTCGACCTGTCGCCGCTCGAGTTCGCCATCGTTGGCGAACTGATGGCCGCCCGCGGCCAGCCGGTCACCAAGTCGATGCTGTGGGACCGCTGCTGGGTCGAGTGGAAGTTCCTGCCGGACAACTACGTCAACATCATCGACGCGCGAATCTCGGCCCTGCGCCGGCGGCTCAAGGAGCAGTGCCCGGAACTGCCCGACAGCCTGCATCCGCTGATCGTCTCCGCCCGCAGCCAGAGCCTCGTCTTCCGCGTTCTGGATACGCCCGCGTGAGATTTCCCGCCGTCAGCGGAGCCTGGCTGGCGGCGGCGGTGACCGTGCTGGCGGCGGCGACGCTCAGCATTTCCCTGGCCGTGACCCACAACGCAGTGCGCGGCGAACAGCGGCAGCGCGCGGCCCTGGCGGCCCTGCGCGATTTCAGCGCCCTGCTGTCCAAGATGGACGCCCTGACGGCGTCGCCCCTGGGAGCCGCCACGCCAGCGGCGGACGAGGAGGCGGCTGATCCGGAGGCCCCGCCGCCGAACCGGGCCGATCAGGTCGAGCGCTGGCTCGGCGTCTTCCAAGGACGTCCCGGTCTGGAATCGAGTGTCGCCGACGCCTGTTCCGGCCGCACGCCGGACCTGGGCGTACGTTGGGTCGAGACCGACGATGGCCGGTCGGCCGGGTTCAGGGCCCTCAGCGAGGCGCGGGCGCGGCCGCTCGAATCGGCGGGGCCCAACGTCTTTCTGTTACGCCTCCCGCCGGGAACGCTGTGTCCAGGCCGATCGGTCGAGGTCGTGGCCGTGCGAGACAACGCCGGGCCGATGCGCGTGATCATCGGGCGGATGGTCGAGCGCACCGGACGTGCCTGGGGGCTATCGGCAGCCGTGGTCGGCGGCATGGGGGTCCTCCTGCTGGTCTTCGGCCTGGCCTCGGCGGGCTGGTCGCGGGCGCGGATGGTGTCGGGCGTGCGTCGGATCAACGCCAGCCTCGAGGGCGCAGGTCGCGGCGACTTCGGCGAGCCGATCCCCGTCCAGGAGATGACCGGCGACCTGCGCGACCTGACCAATCAGGTGAACGTGACCCTGGGCCGTCTGAACGAGCTTCTCGTCTGGCTGCGTGACACCTCCGACCAGGTGGCGCATGACTTCCGCACGCCGCTCGCCCGGGCGAGAGCCCGACTGGATCAGTTCGGCGACACGGGCGACGCGGCCCTCGTGGACGAGGCGCGCGCCGACCTGCGCTTTCTGACCCAGGCCATGAACGAATCGCTGGCGCTCCGTGACGGCGAGACCTGGGCTTTCGAAAGCGTCCATCTGGACCAGATCTGCGCAGCGGCAGTCGACCTCTATGAGCCGATCGGCGAGGCGCGCGACATCCGCTTCGAGACCGAACTCAATCCAGCCGCGGCGCTGGGCGTGGCCAGCCTCTTGCAGAGGGCGGTGGCGAATCTGGTCGACAACGCCGTGAAGTATTCCCCCGACGGCGGCGTGATCCGGCTGAAGGCCTGCATGGAGGGGGACGTCGCCATCGTTTCGGTCGCCGATCAGGGCCCGGGCATGGAGGCGACCCAGACCGAAGGGCCGCTGGATGGCGACAGCCACCGGATGGGACTTGCCTTTGTCCGCGCGATCGTGCGCCGTCACGGGGGCGAACTGGATATCAAGACCGGGCCCGAGGGCTCGACCGTGACGATGAGGATTTAGTGATGATGCGGAGCGTGACCGCCGCGATGTTTCTGGCCGCAGGGCTGTCCAGCGCCGCCCAGGCGCAGCAGCCCCCGGCCTATCCCATCCCCTTCGACGCGGAGCGGGGGGTTTTCTCCTTCGCCGCCCAGCTCGAACGCTCTCTGCCGGCGGTGGTGCGGGTGACGACCCTCTCGCGCTCGACCGGCCCGTCGTCCTCGACCACGACTGGCACGCCGCGGGAAATCTCGGGCGGATCGGGCGTCATCATCGACGCGGCCAGCGGCATCATCATCACGAACCAGCACGTGGTGGAGGGCGGCAACACCTATCGCGTCGACCTGACCGACGGCCGGTCCTTCGATGCGACCCTCCTGGGCGCCGACGACGCCACCGACATCGCGGTCCTGCAGATCAGCGCCCCCAACCTCAGCCAGGTCGAGATCGTCGATTCCGACACCCTGCGGACCGGGGATCTGGTCTTCGCGGTTGGCCATCCGCTGGGTCTGGACCAGACCCTGACCATGGGCGTGATCTCGGGTCTCGGCCGGTCCGGAATCGGCGACGCCATAGAGGACTACATCCAGACCGACGCGGCCGTGAATTCCGGCAACTCCGGCGGGCCGCTGCTCGACAGCGCCGGGCGTCTGATCGGCATCAATACCGCCATCCTGTCGGGCAGCGTCGGCGGCGGCAATGACGGCCTGGCCTTCGCGGTGCCGAGCCGGATCATGCTCGCGGTGGCCGAACAGCTGCGCACCGGCGGCTCCGTGCGGCGCGGCCGCATCGGCGCGACCCTCGGCTCCCTGACGCCGGTCCGGGCGCGCGAGCTGGGCACGCCGATCGTACGCGGGGCCGTGGTGGAGGATGTGGTCCCCGGCTCGCCCGCCGACCAGGCCGGCCTGCGCCGCAACGACGTCATCATCCGCATCCAGGGCCGGCCGGTCGAAAGCTCGGGCGGCGTCACCTCCACGGTCGGCATCGCAGCCCCCGGAAGCCAGCTGGAGATCGTCTATCTGCGGGCGTCGGAAGAGTACCGGACGACAGTCACGGTCGAGGAGCTGCGGACCACCACCCCGACCCAGGTCGTCGCCGTGGCCGGCCAGGCCTTCGGGGCCGGCTTCCGCGACCTGCGCCCGACCGATCGCAGCGGCCAGGGACTGGAAGGCGGGGCCCTCATCACCTTCGTGGAGCCCGGCTCGGTCGCGGCGGCCGCCGGCCTGATCGCGGGCGATGTGGTGGTGCGGGTCAACACGACCGACATCCTGACGGCCGAGGACCTCGACAAGGAGTTCCGCGACAATCCGTCGGGCGTCCAGATGGTGGTGGTAAGGGGCGGCGAGCGGGTGCCGATCAGCCTGCGTCCCGCCTGATCCCCAAACGCAAAACGCCCGAGCGACCTTTGGGAGGGGAGGGGTGGTCGCCCGGGCGTCTCGCTTGGAGGAAGCGTCGGCTGGCCGGAACCTGGAAACCCAGGGGGCTGGGGGGGCTGTTCAGGATCCGGGCCTCAAGGTGAACCGGCCAGCCGACACTCGCTATTTCGATGGCCGCCGTGTCCGCCGAAGGACCGAAATGAGACTTATTCGCGGCCTTTCCCTTAACGTTGTGCAATAAGGGATAGCGGCGATTTTCGAGGTCACGGTTCCCCGACCTGCGGTCTGGCGTTAGGCTGCCCTCAGATGAGTCTCGATCAGCCTCAGGACAGTCCGTCGAAGGGACCGGTCTTCTTCCACCGGCTCGAGCTCGACGCCATCCTCAGACTGTACGGGCGCATGGTCGCCGCCGGTGAATGGCGCGACTATTCCGTCGGCGGCTTTGAGGACTGCGCCGTCTTCGCCGTCTTCAAGCGCTCGGGCGACGCGCCGCTCTACACCATCGAAAAGCGCCCCGAGCTCCAGCGCCGTCAGGGCCAGTGGGCCCTGATCGGCCAGGGCGGGCAGATCCTGAAGCGCGGCCACGAGCTGGAGCCGGTCCTGCGCTTCTTCGACCGCAAGCGCTTCTCCGTCGTCGAATAGCAGAAGGGCCCCGGATCGCTCCGGGGCCCTTCGAAGTCTGGCGAACCCTCAGGCCCTATTCGCGGCTGCCGAAGATGCGCAGCAGGAACAGGAACAGGTTCACGAACGAGATAAACAGGTTCAGGGCGCCGAAGCTGGTGGCAACGCTCATGGCCGCCTGGTCGCCGCCCAGGTGATAGTAGGTCAGCTTGAGGCGCTGGGTGTCATAGGCGATCAGACCCGAGAACAGCAGCACACCCGCGTAGGTGATGATCCAGTAGATCATCTCCGACTGCAGGAACATGTTGACCAGCGAGGCGATCACCAGGCCGATCACGCCCATGATCAGGAAGCTGCCGATCGGTCCGAGGTCGCGCTTGGTCGTATAGCCGTAGAGGCTCAGGCCGCCGAAGGCCGCCGCGGTCACGAAGAAGGTCGTGGCCACGCTGGCGCCCGTATAGACGAGGAAAATCCAGCCAAGGGACACGCCCATGGTCGCCACCACCGCCCAGTAGAGCAGGTTGGTCATCACCGGGCTCGGGCGCTTCATCAGGAACATCGAGCCGAAGATCAGGACCAGCGGCGCGAACTGGGCGATCCAGCCCAGCGGGGTCATGACGAACTCACCGGCCGGGCCGGTTCCGTAGAACAGCTGCTGGACCGCCGGCACATTGCCGACCGTCCAGGCCAGGCCGCCGGCGACGGCGAGCCCGAGGGCCAGCTTGTTGTAGACGCCCAGCATGAAGCTGCGCAGGCCCGCATCGACGGCCATGTCGGCGCGGCCGGCGGGAATGGTCGTTCGATTCTGGAAATCGCTCATCGCGAACTCTGTCTCCAAAAGCCCCTCGGGGCTGATGCGGAGAATATCGGGGCCGCCCGTCCCGTACGCAAGGAAAACCGGACATTAGGCGCGCGAACCTCTGCTATGACCGGTCCATGATCCGCCTGTTCGCCGCCATCGAGGTGCCGGAGCCCGTCAGCCGCGACCTGGCTCGGCTCCAGACCGGCTTGCCGCGTGCGAAATGGCGGCCGCTCGAGGCGCTGCACATCACCCTGCGCTTCTTCGGGGAGATCGACGAGCGGCGCGCCGACGACCTGGACGCCGAACTCTCGCGGGTCACCAGCCCGGCCTTCGACATCGTTCTCAAGGGCGTGGGCGAGTTCGGCGAGGCGCATATGTCCGACGCCGTCTGGGCCGGGGTGGAGCCGCACGAGCGCCTGACGATCCTGCAGGGGCGTTGCGAGTCGGCCGCGCGCCGCGCCGGGCTGGAGCCGTCCACCCGGACCTACAGGCCGCACGTCACCCTGGCCTATCTCAGAGGCTCGCCGTCCGACCGCGTGGCGGCGTGGCTGCGGGCGCACAACCTCAAGACCTTCGAACCCTTCCGTGTCGACCGGTTCGGCCTCTATTCCAGCCGCCTCGGCCACGGCGGCTCGACCTACACGCTGGAACGCGAGTACCTGATCGGATGACGCCAGAGTCTACGAACCCGGAGCCCCGCTCAGTCCTGTTCGTGCCGGCCACCAATGCGCGGGCGCTTGAAAAGGCGCGAGGCCTGGATTGCGACGCCGTGGTCATCGACCTCGAGGACGCCGTCGGTCCTGCGGACAAGGAGCGGGCGCGGGCCATGGCCGTGGCGGCCCTGCCGGGCTTCGGGGGGCGCGCCGCCGTCCGGATCAACGGCGCCGATACGCCCTGGGGCGCGGCCGATCTGCAGGCGCTGGAGGGATCGACCGCCCTGGCTCTGGTGCTTCCCAAGGCTGGCTCCGCCGCCGAGGTCCGCTGGGCGACCGCGCGGGGCCTGCCGGTGTGGGCCATGATCGAGACCCTGTCAGGCGTGATCGATCTGGCCGCCATCGCCGCCGAGCCGGGCCTGTCCGCTCTGATCCTCGGCCAGAATGATCTGGCCGCCGAGATGGCCGCGCGGCCGGGGCCCGGGCGCCAGCCGCTGCACCTGGCCATGAGCCTGATCGTCACGACCGCCCGACACCGGGGCCTGATCGCGCTCGACGGGGTCTACAACGCCTTCCAGGATGCGGCCGGCTTCGAGGCCGAATGCCGCCAGGGCCGCGACTTCGGCTTCCACGGCAAGACGCTCATTCATCCGTCCCAGATCGCGCCGGCCAACAGCGCCTTTTCCCCCGACGCGAGCGAGATCGCCTGGGCCGAGGCGGTGGTCTCTGCCTATGCCGAACCCGGCGCCGAGGACGCCGGGGTGCTCCGCATCGACGGCGAGATGATCGAACGCCTGCATCTGCAAAAGGCGCGTCGGATCCTGGCCCGGCGCTAGCCTTCGCGGGGCTGGCCGTCCTCGCCGGTCGATTGCATCCACGCCGTGGAGGCGCCGCAACCGTTCAGGGTCTCCTCGCCGATGACGACCTGCGCCGTGAGTGGATAGGTCCGGTCGCTCATGCCGTCCGAGCACTCGGTCTCCATCACCGTGACGACCAGCGGGTTGCCGGCGTCCGTCGTCATCGTCCAGGTCGCCACCGTGCCCTGGATGGCCGGCTCGGGGCGCTCCGCGGTCTGCTCAGGGCGGTCCACGCCGGAGTAGGCGACGCGGCCGGTCGTGAACTGGACCCCCCAGAAAGGCTCCGTGCCGACGAGGCTGATGTCGCCTTCCAGGTCGACGCCGCCCAGGCTCATGGCCGGCGTGGCCGGCTCCGACGGTTCGCCCGGGGGCGGGGCGCCCGCCTCGACCGTCGTCTGTTGTTCGCAGGCGGCCAGCGACAGGGCGGCGAGGGCCGGAACCAGGGTGGCGATCACGCGCATGACAGGTCTCCCGAATGTCTGGGCGCATTCGCAACCCGCCGGGCTGTCCCGTCAAGGCGAGTCGGATAACGTCAGGGGATGAAGACGGGCGAGCGGCCGACGGTTCTGGAGTTCTTCGCGGGCGGCGGCCTGGCCCGGCTGGGCCTTGACGGCTGGACGACGACCTTTGCCAACGACATCGATCCCATGAAGGCGCGGGCCTATGCCGCCAATTTCGGCGACGACCATCTGCGGCTAGCCGACATCTGGACGCTGAACGCGGCCGACCTGCCGGCGGGGCGACCAGACCTCGCCTGGGCTTCGTCGCCATGCCAGGACCTGTCGCTTGCCGGCGCCCGCAAAGGCCTGTCGGCCCGGCGCTCGGGGGCCTTCTGGGGTTTCTGGCGGCTGATGGAGCAACTCGACGCCGAGGGTCGGGCGCCGCGGCTCGTCGTCATCGAGAACGTCGTCGGTCTGCTGACCTCAAACGGCGGCGCGGACTTCCGCCAGCTCTGCGATCTGCTGGCCGGCGCCGGCTGGACCTTCGGGGCGCTGGAGATGGACGCCGTCCACTGGCTGCCGCAGTCGCGGCCGCGCCTGTTCGTGGTGGCGACGCGCGAGCCGGCCCTGGGGCAGGCCGCTCCGTCCGGCCCGTTCCATTCGCGCGGCGTGGTGGACGCTCATGCCGGCCTGTCCGATGCGACCCGCGCGGCCTGGCGTTGGTGGCGCCTCGAGGCCCCGACGGCGCGCAATACCGACCTCGGATCGCTGCTCGAGCCCGACGCCTGCGTTGAATGGTTCGACGATGACCGGGTCGGCGCCCTGCTCGCCCAGATGAGCCCGCTCCATCTCCAGAGGCTGGACTCCGCCGTCATCTCGGGCCAGCGCCGGGTCGGCGCCGCCTTCCGGCGCGTGCGGCTCGAGCGGGGCCGGAAGGTCCAGCGGATCGAGGTGCGCTTCGACGGCGTGGCAGGGTGCCTGCGCACGCCAGCCGGCGGGTCGTCTCGCCAGTATCTGGTTGTGGCCGAAGAGGGTCGGGTCCGCGCACGACTCCTGACTCCGCGCGAAGCGCTCAGGCTGATGGGGGTCGGGGACGATTACCGCCTGCCGGGCTCGACCACCGCCGGGCTCAAGCTCGCGGGCGACGGCGTGGCCGTGCCCGTGGTCCGCGCCCTGTCGGACGGTCTGCTGAAGTCGCTGCTTGCCGGAGCGGCAGCGAAGGCCGCCTGACGCCAGGCCCCTGAGGCTTAGCCCTGGGCCGGACGCAGGCCGGCGCCGGCGTCGGCGGTCTGGACGGCTTCGGCGCCGCGGGCGCGTTCGGCGATCATGGCGTCGATGCGGGCGCGCTGGGCCTGGAAGGCGGCGAGATCGGCGCCGGCAAGGATGGTGCCCTGGGGCATCGAGATGCCGCGCGGATTGATGCGCTGGCCGTTGCGCCACACTTCGTAGTGCAGGTGCGGGCCGGTCGAGGCGCCGGTCGAGCCGACATAGCCGATGACCTGGCCCTGGCTGACCCGCTGGCCGGCGCGGAGGCCGGAGGCGTAGCGCGACAGGTGGGCGTAGCCGGTCTCGAGCCCGTTCGAGTGCCGGATGCGGACCCAGTTGCCATAGCCGCCCCAGCGGCGGGCCTCGACGACCACGCCGTCGGCGGCAGAGACCACCGGCGTGCCGTAGCCTACCGCGAAGTCGATACCCTGGTGCATGCGCTGGTAGCCCGCGATCGGGTGGCGGCGCATGCCGAAGTTCGAGGAGATGCGCGCGCCGTCGACCGGCGTCTGCATCATGCCCTGGCGGACATTGCGGCCCGTTTCGTCGAAGTACTGGGCCTGGGACGAGCCGGCCGGCTGGAAGCGGTAGAAGCGCACGCCGCGGATTTCCGCGAACTGCAGCTCGCCGGTCTCCACGGTCACGCCGCTCTCGGTCACGGTCCGGTCGAAGACCAGGGTGAAGGGATCGCCCGCGCGAATGTCGCGGGAGAAGTCGAGGCGATGGGCGAAGATCTGGCCGATGCGGGCCACGACCGCCGAATTGGCGCCCATGGCGGTCGCCGACTGGTGCAGCGAGCCCTGGATCTCGCCCTGGGCCACCATCGTCTCCTGATGGACCTGCTCGGCCAGTTCACGCACGCGCAGCGCGCCGTCGAAGTTGCGGGTCACCGTCAGCTGGGTCGCGGGGCCGGTGCGCAGGGTCAGGCCGATGAGGCGGGCGGCGCCGCGGCCCGAGCGGGGACGCGCCACGGCGGTCTCGAAGCGAAGGCCGGCGCGGATGTTGACGGTGTCGAAGTTGCGTTCCGACAGGCTGCGCACGACGGCGGCGGCCTCGTTGGCGTCGATGCCGGTGCGGGCCACGGCCTGGGCCAGGGTCTCGCCGGAGCGGACTTCGACGGGGATCAGTTCAGGCGTTTCCAGGCCGTCCGGGGCCGAGGCGTCGGCGAAGGCGCGCGCCTCGAGGCTGGCCAGCTGGGCCGGGGTCATGCCGGCGGTCTGGGCCGCGGCTTCCATGGGTTGATAGACCCGCCACGTCAGGGCGGCGACCGCGACGGCGGCACACACAGTAAACAGGTGCGGAGATACGCGCACAGGTTGGCGTCGCGGATCGAACTGAGCCATCGGCCCCCCACTCGGTTCGCGGCGTCGTCAAGCGACACCGGGCCACAACCGGGCCCCAAAATCACGGTTCGCGCCTAATACCGGCAGACGCTCCCCAAGGAAAGATCAGGCCCGCACGAGGCGAATCCTAATCCAGGCTAGCCTTTGCGCCGATTGGCGGCTTCAAAGCCGGCCTCTCGGGCGAATATGCCGCACCCACGGCCACTATAAGATTAATGGCTTATAGTGACGCTTAGGACACGTTGTCGCGGTCTCCTCCTGCAAACCGGGCGCCGTCTTGCTCCCTTGTGCGTTAGGGGCTTGAAGGCGTTGCGACCAACGGGAATCGGGCCGATTTGACCCAAGGCGATACAAAACGGCCCTCTCGCCGAAAGCTGAAACGCTCACGCTTCAGCCGTGGCGCGACTCAGCTGACCGGCCTGCTGGTGACGGTCGGGGCGCTGTTCTTGCTCATCTTTGCCCTGTCGCTCGGGGTATATGCAGCCCGGCGTGAGGTGGCCCGCCAGGCGCTCGTTGGCTGGCTGGAGGAGCGCGGTGTCCAGGCCGAAGTTCGCTTCGAGCGGTTCGATTTCGACGGCCTTGTCGCCTCCATCCGCGCCGGCGATCCCGAAGATCCAGACCTGATCGTCGACCGCGTCGAGATGGACTACCGGCTCGGCATGCCCTGGTCGGGCGGCTTCTCGGTGCAGCCGACCCGCATCCGCCTGATCCGGCCGCAGGTCCACGCCACCCTGGCGGAGGGGCGCCTGTCCTTCGGGGCGCTGGACCCCGTCATCGAGGAGTTCACAGGCCGGCCGCCTTCGCCGGATCGGGACGGACCGCTGATCCTGGTCGAGGACGCCCGGCTGCGTCTGGCCACGGCCGGCGGCCCGCTCGTCGCGCTCGCCGACGCGCGGCTTGAGGACGGCCGCCTGATCCGGCTGACCGCGGGGCTGCCGGCGGCGCGCCTGCGCGACGGCGACTTCGCTCTCGACCTCGAGCGGGGCGGCCTGGCTGTGCGCACGGTTGGCGAACGGACCTCCATCGCCCTCGTCGCCCATCTCGACCGGGCCACCCTCGTCGGCCTGTCCGGCGCGGAGGGCGTCGTCCGGGCGCAGCTCGATGCGCTCTATCCGGACACGGCCGCCCGCAGGCTCCAGGGACCGGTTCAGGCCCGGCTGCAGGCGCAACTGGCAGACGGCGACTGGCAGGGCGGCTCGCTCGATGGGCTCGACGCTGATCTGGCCTTCGAGGGCCAGGGCTCGGGCTGGATCGAGACCTTCGCCCTTCTCGGCCGCCTGACCGGTC